>JANXSH010000980.1 GCA_025356615.1 Planctomycetia bacterium
AGGCAATCCGCCCCCCAATCGACCGCCGAACGGAGGAGGTCGCCCGAACAGGCGTCCTAACCTCATCATCTACATCCAATACGCCATCGATACGACGGTGCTGGACAAGACCCTCGGTGATCTTCTGAGCGCGCGCGATGAGGAAATCGCCGCGCTGGGGGAGCAGACGATGCTAGCCCTGGCCCGGCAGCGCAACGGCTTGATCGGCATTTCGACGACGACATTCGTCGCCACCATCTTGGGGGCGTGCTGGCTCGTCTGGGCGGGACTGCGACCTTTGAGCCGGCTGAGCGACGCCGTCAGCCGGGTCTCCGCGAAGGACTTCCGCCTCCCGTTGGGCGATGCCCCGATGCCTGCCGAACTCCGGCCGATCGTCGATCGCCTCAGCGAGACGCTCGACCAGCTCAAGCGCGCCTTCACGCGGGAGAAGCAATCGACGGCCGACATCAGCCATGAATTGCGGACGCCGCTCGCCGCCGTGCTGACCATCCTCGAGTTGGCGCTGCGCAAGCCGCGCACCGCAGACAAGTACCGCGAGATGCTCCTGGATTGCCAGGCCAGCGCGCTGCACATGAACCAGATCGTCGAACGGCTCCTGACGCTGGCGCGACTCGACGCGGGCGTCGATCGGCTCAGGCCGCAGACGATCGACGTGATGGAACTCGCCCACCACTGCGCCGGGGTCGTCCGTCCGCTGGCCGAGTCGCAGGGCTTGTCGCTGGCCTGCCACGCCTTCGCCCCGGCCGACGAGGCGATGTCTCAGGTCCACTTGGACCCGGACAAACTCCGTGAGGTCATCAACAATTTGCTGCACAACGCCGTGCAGTACAACCGCCCCGCCGGCACGATCGAGTTGACCGTCGAGCGCGAGTCTTCGCACGTCCGGGTGAGGATCCGCGATACGGGCATCGGCATCGCGCCGGAGGCGCGGGAACGCATCTTCGAGCGGTTCTTCCGCGCCGACCCGTCGCGGTCGAGCGACGGCATGAACGCCGGGCTTGGGCTGGCCATCGTCAAGGAGTACGTCGAGTTGATGGGCGGCCAGATCAGCGTCGAGAGCGTCGTCGGGCAGGGCAGTACGTTCTGGGTCCAGTTGCCCGTCCGGCCAGCCATCACGGCCGCGTGAAGAAGCAGGAGTCGTGTATGACCGCCGCCGCCGTGGACAGTCGCAGCCGTTGCACCTCGAATCCATCGGGGAGCCGTAAGGGGTGGCACGACGACCCCGATGTGCAGCTCATGCACCGCGTAAAGGATGGCGACGATGCGGCCTTCACCCAACTCCAGGCACGCTACGCCCCGCGTGTCTTCGGCTACTTTTGCAAACAATTCCGCGACCGCAGCGAAGCCGAAGACCTGACCCAGGATGTCTTCCTCCGCCTCTATCGCTCCCGCCTTCGCTACGAGCCGCGCGCCAAGTTCGCCACCTGGATCTTCCACATTACCCACAACGTGGCCCGGAACGCGATCCGGTCACGCCGCCGTCGGCCCTGCGTCCACCTCGACCCCGAGGCTCTCGCGAGTCACAGGCTCTTCGAGGCGCTCCTGGTGGATCAAGACGCCACCCCCTCCCGCCCGCTCGAGCGCGACGAACTCGCCGGGCAGGTCCGCGCCGCTGTCGCCGAACTCGCCACCCGTCAGCGGACCGCCGTGGAACTACACCAGTTCCAGGATCGGACCTACGCCGAGGTCGCGCGTGACCTCTCGATGACGCCGAAGGCGGCGAAGAGCCTGCTGTATCGCGCCCGCAACCAACTCCGCGAGTTGCTCGCGCCGGTCGTCGGCTGATCGCCCCATACCGGGATGCGTAGGGTGGGTCGAGCGGAGCGAGGGCACCACCAGGATATCACCGGCTTCATGAACAGAGTTAAGCAAGTGAAGTGCCGGTGGGCCTCGCTCCGCTCGACCCACCCTACGCATTCGCCCCACTCCCTTGACGCTACCACATCGGCCCTTGACCCGCGCGCCACGCGATGGTACACGACTGTCGTCTCTTCTGTGCGCGACCGGTCCACCCACTCGGTAG
>JANXSH010001000.1 GCA_025356615.1 Planctomycetia bacterium
GGAGGGGGAGCCGGAGGCATGTCCGAGAGCGTGAAGTCTCCCACGGGCCGGTCTTGCTCCCCCCCCCTTTTAGGGGAGGGGGCTGGGGGGTGGGGTCGGTCTTACACCGGCTTCACCTTTCCTTTGTGTAGATACCAATGCCCTGCGGGAGAGGGGGCTGGGGGGTGAGGTCTTCGCTGCGACTCTGAGCGACCTTCTTCCGTGCAGAGGTAATATCATACTCTCATGCCTTCCTCCCGCACCCCGGAGCTACCCCGATGAGCCATGACGCCGTCCTCGGTTGGCTGGACGCCAACCACGAAAACCTCGTCCGCGACCTCGCCGACCTCGTCGCGGTCCAGAGCATCAGCACCGACGGCGAACACGACGCCGAGATCGGTCGGTCCGCCGAACTGACTTGCACCCAGATGCGCGCCGCCGGCCTGGAGAACGTCGAAGTCCTGAAGACCCACGACAGCCTGCCCTACGCCTACGGCGAATGGCTCGACGCGCCCGGCAAGCCGACCGTCTTCCTCTACGCCCACCACGACGTGCAGCCGGTCAACGACGTGGGCGACGCGAAATGGGCGCAGGCCGACCCCTTTAAGCTTACCCGCAAGGACGGACGACTCTTCGGGCGCGGCGCTGCCGACGACAAGGGCGCGATCACCTGCCAGCTCGCCGCCATCGCGGCGTATCGCAAGACCGTCGGCAAGCTGCCGGTCAACGTCAAGATGCTCGTCGAGGGCGAGGAGGAGGTCGGCTCGAAGAACCTCATGGGGTTCTTCCGGGAACACAAGGACCGACTGAAGTCGGATGTCATCGTCGTCTGCGACACCGAGAACATCGAGGTCGGACTGCCGAGCATCACCTACTCGCTGCGCGGCATCGTGCAGGCCAACGTCGAAGTGCAGAGCGCGACGATGCCCGTGCATTCGGGCATGGCCGGCGGTGCCCTCGCCGACGCCGCCATCGCGCTCAACGTCCTGCTCGCCCGGCTCTACTGGAATCGCGGCCCGCTCCCGATCCCCGGCTACTACGACCGCGTCCGGCCGCTGACCGACGCCGAAAAAAAGGCGATGGCCGAGTTGCCCGCCGACCTCGACAAGGTGCGGAAAGACCTCGGCATCCTGCCCGGCGTCACCCTCTCGACGGAGCAGGACAAGACCGTCTACGAGCAGACCTGGCGTCAACCGGCCGTCACGATCGTGGCCCAGGAGGCGAGCTCGATGAAGCAGTACAGCAACCAGGTGTTGCCGCGTGCCCGCGCCATCATCAGCAGCCGCATCGTCCCCGACCAGCGGCCCGAAGAGGTGTTCGAGCAACTGAAGGCGGTCCTGACCAAGGATCCGCCCTGGGGCGTGAAGGTCGATGTCCAGATGACCGGCAGCGTCCAATGGTGGATGACCTCGCCGACCGGCCCCGCCTTCACCGCCGCGCTCGACGCGCTGCACAAAGGCTTCGCCCACAAGCCCGCCATGATCGGCTGCGGCGGAACCATCGGATTCGTCGGCCCCCTCGCCGACCTGTTCGGCGGCGCGCCCGCGCTGCTGCTGGGCATCGAAGACCCGCAGAGCAACGCCCACGCGCCCAACGAGAGCCTGCACGAGGGCGACTGGAAGTCGCTGATGCGCTCCATCACGCACCTGTTCGCAAACCTCGGGGAGATGAAGAAATGATTCACCACAGATGGCACGGAGGACGTGGGTAAACGAACTCACCGGAATCGTCTGCCGTAGGAGTTACGCCGATGGCGAGCGGCCCCTGTTAAGGGGCTGGTTCCGAACCACCGAATCCAGCCCCTTGACAGGGGCCGCTCGCCAACGGCGTTACTCCCATACTGTAGAAATATCCCCATCGTTCCTGAGTACAGAAGCGATGGGGATCGGACAGCCGCCCTCCGCGACCTACTTGGCTTTCGCCGAGCCTCGGGCCTTGCCAGCCGGTTTCGAGGCGGCGACCTTCATCACTGGCTTCGGCGCGGCGATCTTCCGCGCTGGCTCCTTCTTGACGACCTTACCTCGGGTCGGCTTCGCGACCGGCTGCGCGACTTCCGGCTCGGCCATCTCGATGCCGAACACGCTGGCGATATCGGTCGCCGCGAGCGTCTTCTTGCTGGTGGTGGTCTTCTTGCCGACCCGCGACGTGGCTTCCTCGATCAGTTCCAGGTGATCGACTTTGCGCAAGAGGAAGAACAATTCGGGCTTGTGGTCGAGGCGCGCGCCGATGCCATAGAAAACCGCCGCGAGGTGTTTGCACAGGCTAGCCGAGTCGGGGCAGGAGCAAGACTTCTTTATCTCGCGCGGCTTGGGGAACAGGCCGCCCTCGCGGGCCGTGACGATCTCGATCACACTCTTCGACAGCTTGCCCTGCAACAACTCCACGAGCGAGCCGACTTGGCCCGCGCAGCGCGTCTTGATGCTGGCCCACTCCGGGGCGGGCAGTGGTGCGATGGTGATGGATATCTTGTAGAGTTCGGACCCGCTGACCAGCGCTGTGATCTGGCCCGGCTTTATCTGGAGATCGACTACCGAGCCGTTACGGACGTAAGTGCGACCGCGCGGCAGACGGTTTGAGTAGTCGCTGTACGATTCCAGATTTTCGCACCACGCCTTGCCCCAGAACGTGGTCGCGATGGCCCGGCCTTCGATGACGACGGGCGAAACTGTCTCGCCCTTCTTGATGCGTTTCTGAACTTCGCGGGCCGCCTGTGCCCGCCGCTGGGCCACCGGAACATAAGGCGGATACTGACCATACCACATCGGATATTCCTGGTTGAAAAAAGGGAGGGATGCTGCCTGTACATTCTATTCGCGTAGGTGTTCCCGGACGTATTCTCGCACCGAACATGGTTTAGTCGCATGAAGATTGGTGACGCCCCTCTCTGCCGACATCATTTACGTCGTTTGAGATGGCGAATTATTAGCACCAGGGAAACGGCCAATCCGACCAAGCTCCCGACCGAGCAACCAAAAAACTGAGCCACATCGGGTGAGAGAGCGCCTCGCCCAAGGCGGCCATATGGGCCTCCTGCCGTTAGGGCGTTAATTTTCTCCGCGACGGCCCCACCGACCCAGGCGGCGAAAATGATCATCGACAACGACACCAATAGCGAGGCGAGCAGTGAGAGCGAGAAAGAGCCGCAGCCGCTTCTCGGACGAGCTTTTTTACCAGTGGTCCCAGATGCCGGAGGAGGCTCGGGAGGAATCGGTAGCATGGAACGGTATCCTCGTGGCGTGAGCCAGTTACCACATTACTCCCAAGTGGATGATGGCCCCGGAGCCGACCTGCATATCCTATTCACCGGCTTCCTGGAGAGTAGTTATGATTCTAGCGCCTTGTGAACATCGAGGGCAACGAATTTCAGC
>JANXSH010000817.1 GCA_025356615.1 Planctomycetia bacterium
CCAGGGGCGTCTCCGTCGGCTCGGCCCGCAGCCGGCCCTGGTAGCGTCCCTCGACGGCACGCCGCTGCCCGTCGGCGGCTACACCAAGGACCCCGATGCCGCCTACGGTCGGGGTGCCGGTATGATGGCCAAAGGCTATAAGCTGCATACCGTTTGGTCGAACGGGCCGTTGCCCGAGGAGTGGGAGGTGACCTCTCTGAAGGTCGGCGAGACGACCGCCGCGAGCGAGATGCTCGGGCAACTGCGGCAGCACGGCGGGGGCGGCTACCTGCTGGCGGACGGCAACTACGACTCCAGCGTGTCGTTCGACGAGGCCGCGGAGGCGGGCTACCAGTTGGTGGTGCCGATCGCGGGCGCGGGAGCGGGCAACGGGCACCACTACCAGAGCCCTTGGCGGGGGCGCTGCATCGAGAGGATGCGCGGCCGGGGCAAGTCGGACTTCGGGCCGTCGCTGTACAAGATGCGCACGGGCATCGAGAGGAGTTTCGGGAACGCCACGTCGTTCGCCGGTGGGTTGGGGGCGCTGCCGGCGTGGGTGCGGCGGCTGCGCCGCGTCCGGATCTGGGTCTGGGCCAAGCTCCTCATCAACGCCGCCCGGATTCTGATAAGATAAGGACTTAAGTCATCCTTGCAGTACGTTGTTTAGGGGAGGGGGCTGGGGGGTGGGGTCGGCGTCACCCGGACCTAACCCATACCATTGCTTGTCCGAGCCACGATGCGTCCGGTGGAGTTCTGGCCGACAAGGGAATCACGATCCGTTACGGTTTCCCTTTCAGGAGGCTTTCGAGATCCCACACCAGGGCGTCCGTCACCCCCACGGTCAAAAGAATCTTGCCGTCCGTGGACACTGCCAAGTGCCAAACCCCCGAACGGTTCGCGTTCAATTCCAGACGGAGTCTTCCCGTCGCGATCTCCCAGAAATAGACCTTGCCGTTGACATCGCTGGTGAGCAGCGTCTCGCCGTCCGGCAGGAAACCCAGCGTGGAGACCCCTCTCGGAAGTTTCTCTTGCATTACCTTGCTCGTGATCGGAGGCAACTGCTTGCCGGTGTCCGAGTCCCATTGCCGAATGGGACCCGATACGAAAGGAGCCACAACAAGAGTGTGCCCGTCCGGTGAAAACGCCGTGCGACACGGCTTCCATTCCGCTGACGTGAACTGATAGACTTCGCGTCCCGTCGCCACGTCCCACAGTCGGACCGACTTGTCCTCGTACCCGACCGTGGCGACCCGTTTCCCGTCGGGGGAAAACGCCCCTCCACCCCAGAGCATTCCCTTGTGCCCCGTCAGCGTGGAGAGGGCTTTGCCCGTCTTCACGTCCCACATTTGCAGTTTGACATCCACCTCGGTGATGGAGATCTTCCGATTCTCTTTGCGGGTGCCGAGCAGCAACACCGTGCCATCAGGCGATAGCTCGCAGGATGCGGCCTCGTCCTCATACGGAATTCGGCTGATGGATTTGCCCGTCGCCACGCGATGCACCTCGACGACCTTCTTTTCGCCCCAGCCCGCCCGAACCTTGCCATCCGCAGAGAGGGCAGCGAGTGGGGGGAAACGATGCTTCGGACGGGCGAGTTGCCGGCCCGTGCGGGCGTCCCAGTGGCGCAGGCCCGGAGCATCCGCGTCTCGTCCGCGCGTCTCCGGTAAGCGACCCTCGGACGATAGCGACTCGGTGAGCACTGTCCGGCCATCGGCGGAAAGCCAGATGAAGCCCATCTTCGTTCGATGTTCCGGTACGGGACAAACCTCTTTGCCCGTGTCAGTGTCCCACAGCCGCACCATGAAGCCAAAGCCACAGGCGAGCCTCTTGCCGTCGGGAGAGAAGGTCGTGTCGAACGGCAGCTCGCCCACCATCGGGGCGTGCCACAATTCCTTGCGAGTCGTCACGTCCCAATGGTGGATGCCGTCTTGACAGACTTGGGCCAGTTTCTTCCCGTCGGGCGAAAAGCGGAGTGCGTGCCCTGGAGACTTCACGGCAATCCGACCGATTTCCTTGCCGGTCGATACGTCCCAGAGTCGAATGAGGGGCTTGGGGTGTTGGTGTGATGTCGCCAAGCGTTTGCCGTCCGTGGATAAGGCAAAGCCAGATACTTTGTCTTCATTGCTTATACGTCCGTCTTCATCTCTCCGCACATCCGGCGGGAAACTGCGGATTCGCTTCCCGGTTTGGGGGTTCCACGACGTGAGTACGTCGCGGGCAGTGTTCGAGATCAGGAGCTTGCCGTCGGCGGACACGGCGACATGCCTGACCTCGTCCTCATGGGGCAATTCTCGGATCACTTTGCCCGTCACGACATCAGAAATCTGGACGACGTTCTTATTCCCCGTCGCCAGGAGTTTGCCATCGGGAAGCGGTTGCACGAACCAGGTGTGCTGTCCCCTGAAGCGCTTGAGGACGGGTTCCGGCTCTGTGTCCTGCTGGGTCGAGACATCCCACACGGAGATCGCACCCTCGTAAGTTTGCAGCCACAACTTCCGGCCATCCGGGGAGTAATTCCCACGATAGAAGGGTTGGATTCGTCGCAGTTCCTTGCCTGATCGCGGATCCCACAGTATGACAGCGTCGTGCCCCACCGAGGCGAGCGTCTTGCCATCGGGGGAAAACCGGACAGCCAACACCGTGCTACCCGTGCGGAAGCGGACCGTGCCAATTCTCGCCATCGCACCGGGCGGTAACGGATCGCCATACGGATCGGTCCGGCTCCCCTGGAGGCCAGGCTGTTCCCGTGCTGGAGGGGCCGCCGCGCGAGCCGGGAGTACACTGAGTCCCAGAGCGCATAGCACGATGACCAGAACGAGCGATCGGAAAACCCTTCGAGGCCGAAGAGGGGAGAACATGCGCGACTCCTTCGCGGAATTCAGATTCGTACATTGTAAACTGTAGAGATGGACCCCGTGAATGAACAGAGACGATCGACTCGGTTCAGGTGTGTTCATCCGTGGCGAAAGCCCAGCTTCCCGGATGGCCTTTACTCGCGTGATACGATCTCCCCGTCGAGAATCTTCCCGGAGCGCGACCATGTTACGCCACGCCGTATGGATCCTCGCCCTCGCAGGGACGACCCTGGTCCTCGCCGCGCCGGAGGCCCCCAAGGCGCGCCGACTGACGAGCGATGCCGACTTCAAGCAGCACCTGCACTTTGCGCCGGACGGTAAACGGTTGATCTTCACGCGCATCCACAAGGGCAAGATGGGCGTGTGGACGGTCAAGAGCGACGGCACCGACGCCCGCCCCCTGCTCGATCCGAACCCGAAGACTCCGCACTTCGACGGGCACCTGTCGCGCGACGGGAAGCGCCTCGTCTTCGTCCTCGACATCCTCAAGGGGACGGACGGTAACCTCCAGATCAACGTCGCCGACGCGGACGGCAAGAACAGCAAGACGCTCATCCCGCACAAGGCGTTCGACGAGTCGCCGCGTTGGTCGCCCGACGGCAAGCGCATCGCCTGGGTCAGTACGCGCGACGGCAACCAAGAGATCTACACCGCCGACGCCGTGACGGGCGGGGACATCCGCCGACTGACCAACGACGCGGGATTCGACAACAACCCCTCCTGGTCGCCGGACGGCAAGAAGATCGCCTTCGCCAGCTCGAGGCACGGGAACTTCGAGATCCACTCGATGCTCGCCGACGGCTCCGCCGTCAAGCGTCTCACGAATCACCCCGCGTCGGATATGTGGCCCGCCTGGTCGCCGGACGGGAAGCGCATCGCCTTCACCTCGAACCGCGACGGCAACTACGAAATCTACACCATGAACGCCGACGGCACCGACCCGCGCAACCTCACCCGCCACAAGGGGCAAGACAACTTCGCCGCCTGGGCACCCGACGGCAAGTCGATCGCGTTCATCTCGTCGCGCGACGGCGGTCACGACATCTACACGATGGAAGTCAAATTCGAATGACCCTCTGCCGTCATGGCTTCGCCCGCTTCCAGATCGACCCCAGTTCATGCACCTCCAGCGAGACCACCTTGGCCGCCCCGCCCTTCGCGGACAACTCCAGTGAGCGGTCCTCGTCCTTCGGGATCGCGGGCATCGGCAGGTACGACAATCCGTCGGCGGCGAAGACGGTGATCGACGTGCGGTCGATGATCGCCGTCAGGCGGAGCTTGCCCTCGCGCAGCGGGGCCGGGGCTTTGTGCCCGGCTACGTTGATCTCCTGCTTCTTCACGTCGTACTTCACGGCAATGCCGCGAATCGTCAGGGCGATCTCTTCCGCCTTGCCGGGGTCGATCTCGGCGCGCACCTCGAGCAGTTCGCCGCGAAGCTCCGCGAGCGGGTTCTTGCCGACGACCAGCGACCCGGCGGGGAACTTGTGCGACTTCACGCGGAGTTTCTCGATCTCCCCGATCGGTTGCCAGGTCAGCCTCGGCCCCTCCTTCGTGGAGACGAGGGCTAGTTTACACGGGAAGCACATCATCTGCGAGAACGGCATCCCCGGCGACGGCATCTGGCCCCAGCCGATCTGGATGCGCCGGCCATCGGTCGCGGGGAGGTCGCTGAACGTCTGCGCGGCGTAGAACCCCTTGCCCCGGTGGCCGGGGAGTTTCGTCGTCTCCGGCTCGAATCGCTCTCCGTCGAAGGTGCCGACGATGTATTCGCTGCTCGCGGCGGTCAGCACCCACTTCGTCTTCTTCGGGTCGCCGTCCACGGCCAACTCGAACAGGTCGGGGCACTCGAAGAGTCCCTCGACTCGGCTGGTGTATTTCCATTCCTTCAGGTTCGGCGAGGTGAAGAACTGGATCGTGTGCTCGACCTTGCCCTTCTTCGGCACGCCGACGTACAGCACCATGACCCAGCGCTTGCTCGGCGCGTGCCAGATCACCTTCGGGTCGCGGTCTTCCGGCGCGATGTTCTTCACGATGGGGTTGTCGGCGTACTTCGTCCAGGTCTTGCCCTTGTCGTTGCTGTACGCCATGCACTGCACCGAGGGCGTGCCTGCGGCGGTGTAGAACACCACGATCGGCGGCTCGTCGCCCTTGCCCAGGCCGCTGCTGTTCTTCCAGTCCACGACAGCGGAGCCGGAGAACATCGGCCCGAGACGGTCGGGATACAGGGCGATGGGGCGCTCCTCCCAGCGGACGAGATCCTTGCTGACGGCGTGTGCCCAGTGCATGTTGCCCCAGCCGACGCCGTAGGGATTGTGCTGATAGAACATATGATACAGGCCGTCGCGGAAGACGAGGCCGTTGGGGTCGTTGAGCCAGCCGCGCCGCGAGGAGAAGTGCAAGTGCGGGCGGAGCTTCTCGCGGTAGAGGTCGGTCGCCCCTTCGAGCGCATCGCTTTGGCGGACCGATTCGAGCGCCTTGGACCCTGCCGGGAGGCGATCGACCTCGAGGGCGAGTTTCTTCCCCGAATGGGCCGACACGTCGAGGAAGGCCCACCAGTCAGGCTTGTCGTTAGCCAGCTCGATCGTGAAAGCGTAGGTCGCCTTTCCATCGACCGCGATGTTCATCTTTCGCACCGGGGCACCGTTCTTCACCGGGAAATGGAGGTAGCGCTTCGCCGCGACGAGTTCCCGGCTCCGGCTCACGATGCCTGCGGGCTTCGTGTCGCTGAAGACGATGTGGTCGACGAGGATGTGGCCCCAGCCCCCGGTCTCCTCATCAACGATGACCAACTTCGCCGACTTCCCGGCGAGGTCGCCGACCTCCCAGAACGCCTGCTCGAGTTGCTCGCTGCCTTCGGGCGGCCCGGTCGCGGTGCGGACGACCTTGCCGCCGACGACGAGGTTCATGCACGTCTTACCCACATGCCCGCCCCCGCCGATCAGGAAGCGGATGTACTTCCGCTTCACCTCGAAAGTCGGAGAAGTGAGCGTCCCGGTCGTGGTATCGCCGCCGTGGTAGCTGTTGACCAGGCGCTTGCCCTCGAAGCCGGACACCGGCATCTGGTTCGCCAGAGTCCCGGTCGCCGGCCCCTTGCCGAACGCCGTGCCGGTGGTAGCCCACTTGCCGTAGGTCTCGCCCTCGAAGTCGGCGAAGAGGATGTCGGGATTCGCCGCCCCGAGAGAGGAGGCGGCGAGGAGGAGGCAGAAGGCCAAACTGTGTCGCATGGGAGAGATCCTCGAGAGAAGAAAAGCAAGAATCAGATGCTAATTGTTGTTCATGATTCGGGAGTGCAAAAATCTGTTCATTACAAGGTCGGAATTCTTGATTCCGGTAGTGAAGAGAGGACCGAGAAGCATACCGTCGATCGCCGGCGTACCTTCGGTTCTCGGATGACGAACAAGACCCACCAGATAAACATTTTGGAACCGATTCATCTGTGGACCAAAATTAAGAGCCCGATTTCGAGGCAGGGTAAGGAACCGCCCCTGATCGAGAACAGACTGCTGCCGCGACCTCGCACGCTTTCCGCAGGTTCTCGGCGTGAGGTTCACGTCGGAGGATGCCGAGGAGGAACGACGCGGTAAACGAATCGCCGGCCCCGACGGTGTCAAGAACCTTGACTTCGATTCCCGGCTGGGAAATGAAATCGGTCGGTGTCGCGAGTACCGCACCTCTGGCACCGCGAGTCATAACCACCAGATCGAGCTGGTGGATTTCGAGCAGCCGGCGGAGGGATGCCTCCGGTGAGTCATCGGAGGGAATCCCACACGCCGCACAGACTTCGGCCAACTCGTCATCGCTGAGTTTTAGAATGCCGGCTCGTTCGATCGATTCGCGGATGGTCGCTTCGCCGGAGAAAGGCGGGCGAAGGTTGATATCTACGACTCGTAGCACGCCGGCTGTCCGGGCCGTCTCTACGCACCGGCGAATCGTGTCCCGCGACAGTTCGGATCGTTGACCGAGGGTGCCGAAATACACAGCGTCCGCTCTGGTCACGAGCGAATCCAACTCTTGCTTCCAAGCGATGCGATCCCAGGCCGAACATTCATGAATCGTGAACGTTGGCTTGCCTTGCCCGTCGAGGGCGACGCCAACGGTCCCGGTGGGTGCATCGGGGATGATTTGGATCAGACCGACTTCGACACCCAAATCCCGGAGCGTGTTCATTGCTTCGTGGCCGCGCCGGTCGTCACCCACTGCGCTGACCATCCAGACATCTGCCCCCAGGATTGCCGCATGACAGGCGAAGTTGGCGGGTGCCCCCCCGAATCGTTCACCGTCCGGGAATAGGTCCCAAAGCACTTCGCCGAAGGAGAGAATCAAGGGCCTCTTCATGACACACCTAAATCGTGTTGGATCTCTTCCAGACTGCGGCCCTTGGTCTCAGGGACCATGAGCTTCACCCAGACGAGTTGCAGTACCATCATAGAGCAGAAGAAGAGGAAGACGTAGCCCGCAGGGAAAACAGTTACCATCTTCGGGAAAAATGTGGTCAGTAGCGCGGCGAAGATCCAATGCGTGAAGCTCCCGAGCGACTGGCCGGTTGCGCGGTACTCGTCCGGGAATATCTCGGAGATGAGTACCCAGATCACCGACCCCTGCCCGATCGCATGGGCCGCGATGAAGGCGAAGATGCACGCGGGCACGATGGCGAAGTGTTCGGTGAAGAAAGCCCAAGCACATAGGCCCAGCGAGGCGATGTAGCCGAACGACCCGATGTAGAGCAGTGTGCGCCGGCCGACTCGATCGATGAGCCACAGGCCGACGAAGGTGAAGACGAGATTCGTCACGCCGATGCCGACGGATTGGAGTAGCGCAGCTTGTTGCCCGAGACCGGTGAGTTCGAAGATGCGCGGTGCGAAGTAGAGAATCGCATTGATGCCGGACAGCTGATTGAAAAACGCCACCATGAACGCGATGAGAATAGGCGTGCGCATTTCTTTGCGCCAGAAGCCCTGCGTAGAACTGGCCTCACGGCTTGCCGTGGTCATGGCATCGGCGCTGGCTGCGAGTTCGGCGGTGGAGGCATTTGGGGTGATGAGCTTCAGCACCGCGACGCCGCCGGCACGGTCGCCTCGATGTGAGAGCAACCAACGCGGACTTTCAGGAATGACGAGGCAGGCGAGCGTGTATAGCACCGAAGGCACCGCCATGATTCCGAGCATCCAGCGCCAGGAGTCATCGCCCAGGCCGGCGAGCAGGGAGTTCGAGACGAAGGCGATGAGGATCCCGAAGACGATGTTGAACTGGAACATTCCCGCCAAGCGCCCACGGCTCTCCGGTGGCGATATCTCGGAGATGTAGAGCGGCGCGGCCACGGTGGACACGCCGATTGCGATGCCGCCGAGAAACCTCGCGATCATGAACGACACCACTTCCTGCGCAAACGCCGACCAGACCGAGCCGACCAGGAACAACACGCCGATGCACAGCAGCGTCTTCTTCCTCCCGAAGTAATCCGTCGGCCAACTCCCGATCAACGACCCGAGAACGGTGCCCCATAGTGCCGCGCCCATCGCAATCCCATGCACCGTAGCGCTGAGTCCCCAAAGCGATTGGATGGTCTTCTCCGCCCCCGAAATGACTACGGTATCGAAACCGAAG
>JANXSH010001018.1 GCA_025356615.1 Planctomycetia bacterium
CTGCCGAACCAGCGTTTCCACCAGGGCTTGCGCTCGGGCATGTTGCGCCTCGGGGAGGTCGGTGAGCGTCTGACCCCACCCCCCCACCCCCTCCCCTAAAGGGGAGGGGGAGCCAGACCGAGGGCTTGTCTGGTCCCCCCTTCCCTTTAGGGAAGGGGGTTAGGGGGTTAGGTCGAACCAGCGCCCTTCTCAGACCGGCTGATTCGACACGCGGATCTGCGCCCGCGCCTTGTCCTGGGCGACGAGTTGCGCCTTCTGCGCCTCGGGGCCGACGGCCTTCTTCTGGGCGGCCTGGGCCGACGCGAGCGCTTGCTCGGCGGCGGGGGCGCTGATCTCCTCGGGCTTCATGGCGCGGGAGGTCAGCACGGTCACGACGTTGTTGCGGATCTGCACGAAGCCGCCATCGACGTAGAGGTGATGGACCTGGCCGCCGCTGCGGAACCGCAAGTCGCCGAAGCCTAGTCGCCCGATGAGTGGGGCGCGGCCCGACAGGACGCCGAGTTCGCCGTCGAACATCGGCAGCGTGATCGAGTCGGCTGGCTCGTCGAGGAGCGCGCGTTCGGGCGTAACGACGATGCAGCGGAGATTATGCGACGGGGTGGCCATGATGACGGACGCCTCGAGTAGAAGGCCCACCCGTTGCAACGGGTGGGCTTGATGGTCAACCCTTACTTGCTGCCCACTGCCGCCTGCTTGCGGGCCTGTTCCTCGGCCTCTTCGATGACGCCGACGTACATGAACGCCTGCTCGGGGAGGTGGTCCCATTTGCCGTCGCACAGCTCCTTGAAGCTGCGCACGGTCTCCTTGATCGGGGTGATCTTGCCCTCCTTGCCGGTGAAGGCGAAGGCCACGATGAACGGCTGCGAGAAGAACTTCTCGATGCGCCGGGCGCGGTTGACGACCTGCTTGTCTTCCTCGCTCAACTCATCGATGCCGAGGATGGCGATGATGTCCTGGAGTTCGCGGTAGCGCTGGAGGATCTGCTTGACGCGATTGGCGACCGCGAAATGCTCCTCGCCGACGTACTGGGCCGACAGGATGGTCGAGTACGAGGCCAGCGGATCGACGGCGGGGTAGATGCCCTTTTCCGAGATCTTGCGCTCGAGGTAGATGAAGGCGTCGAGGTGTTGGAAGGCGTTCGCCGGGGCCGGGTCGGTCGGGTCGTCCGCCGGGACGTAGACCGCCTGGACGCTGGTGATGGCCCCCTTGTTCGTGCTGGTGATGCGCTCCTGCAACTCGCCCATCTCCGTGGCGAGCGTCGGCTGGTAGCCGACGGCGCTCGGCATTCGGCCCAACAAGGCCGACACCTCGGAGCCTGCCTGCGAGAAGCGGAAGATGTTATCGACGAAGAGCAGCGTGTCGGCCCCGGTCGAGTCGCGGAACCACTCGCACATCGTCAGCGCCGAGAGCGCGACGCGGAGGCGGGCACCCGGCGGCTCGTTCATCTGCCCGAACACCATCGCGGTCTGCGTGATGACCGCGCGATCGGTGTTGCCGATCATGGTCTCCTGCATTTCGAGCCAGAGGTCGTTGCCCTCGCGGGTCCGCTCGCCGACGCCGGCGAACACCGAGTAGCCGCCGTGCTGGCTGGCGATGCGGGCGATGAGTTCTTGGAGGATGACCGTCTTTCCCAGACCGGCCCCGCCGAACAGCCCGGCCTTGCCGCCGCGAACGAGCGGCGTGAGGAGGTCGATGACCTTGATGCCCGTCTCGAACAACTCGGTCTTGCTCGACAACTCGTAGAACTTGGGCGGCTCGCGGTGGATGGGCCGCCTCTCGCTCGCCTCGATCGGGCCGCGCCCGTCGATCGGCTCGCCGAGGAGGTTGAAGACGCGGCCGAGGACTTCCTTGCCGACGGGTACGCTGACCGGCGCGCCGGTGTCGAGCACCTTCATGCCGCGGACCATGCCGTCCGTCGAGCCGAGGGCGACCGCGCGGATGCGGTTGCCGCCGAGGTGCTGCTGGACCTCGCCGGTCAGATTGATCCGCACGCCCTTGAAGTCCGAATCGACCTTCAGCGCATTGTAGATCGCGGGGAGGTGCCCCTCCGGGAACTCGGCGTCGAACGTCGAGCCGATCACCTGGATGACCTGGCCGGTTTGCTTGCCGTTATTGGCGGACATCGAAGATCTCCCATATGAGCTGTCAGCTATCAGCTATCAGCTTTCGGCCAGAATGTACATGCCCCAGTATTCGTTTTAGCTGACAGCTGACAGCTTATTTGAGCGCCTCGACGCCACCGATGATCTCCATGATCTCCCTGGTGATGTTCGCCTGGCGCATCCGGTTGTATTGCTGCGTGATGGCCTTGATCATGTCGTTTGCGTTCTCGGTCGCCTGCTTCATGGTGACGCGCCGGGCGATCTGCTCGCTGACGGCGGCGTCGAGGAAGCATTTGAACAGGCGCACCTTGAACGACACGGGCAGGATCTCTTCGAGGATGCCCCGAGCGTCCGGCATGAACTCGTAGTCGATCGTCTTGCCTGCCGGCTCCGTCTTCTTCGCCTCCGGCGTCGCGCCGCGGTCGAGCGGCAGGAGCGTCACGACGACGGGCTTTTGGACCGCCGGGTTGATGTACTTCATGTAGGCGACCTGGACGCGGTCGATCTTGCCGGCGATGAAGTCGGCGAGGTAGCGGTCGGCGATCTCCTCGACCTCGTCGAAGCGCGGCTTGTCCTCGAACTTCGTGAACTGGTGGGCGGCCTTCTGGCCCGCGTACTTGAAGTAATTGATCGCCCGCTTCCCCGAGAGTTCGAGTTGGAGGGCGACACTCTCGGCGGTGGTGCGCCTAAGCGCGACGGTGGCCTCGCGGAGGATGCCGGCGTTGTAGCCGCCGCACAGCCCGCGATTCGAGCAGATCACGAGGAGGACGCTCTTCTCGATCTTGTCGCGCTTCAGCAAGAGCGGGTGCGTCACCTCGCCGGCCGTCGCCGCGAGGTCGGCGGCGAGTTCGGCGATCTTGGCGGTGTACGCCTCGGCCTCCTGGGCGCGCTTCTGCGCCGCCTTGAACCGCGCGGTAGCGATCAACTCCATCGTGCGCGTGATCTTCTTGATGTTGCGAACCGCCTTGCGGCGGTTCACCAGGATTCGCGTCGAGGCCATGAGATACTCAGGGGGTCAGTGGATTGTGGTAGCTGTCCAAGCCCAGGGGTTGCAACCCCTGGGCTTCGGCTCTCCTACGCCTTGAACTGTCCGCCGAACGCCGTGATGGCCGCACCGAGTTCGCTGCGGAGGGTGTCGTCCTTGTCGAGTGCACGCTTCTTCATGAGCGACTCGACCACGGCGCGTTTCTGCTCGTGCATGTACTTCAGGAACTGCGACTGATACGCCGCTACCTCCTTAACGGGCACCTTGTCGAGGTAGCCTTCGGTGCCGGCGAAGAGGATCATCACCTGGTCGATCACGTCCATCGGGTTGAACTGGGTCTGCTTCAGAATCTCGACCATGCGGTAGCCGTTGTCGAGTTGTTTCTGCGTCGCCGGGTCGAGTTCGGTGCCGAGTTGGGCGAACGCCTCCAGTTCGCGGAATTGGGCGAGGACGAGGCGGAGACCGCCGGCGACCTGCTTCATCGCCTTGATCTGGGCGTTGCCACCGACGCGGCTGACCGAGATGCCCACGTCGATGGCGGGCCGGATACCCGCGTTGAAGAGGGCCGGTTGCAGGTAGATCTGCCCGTCGGTGATGGAGATCACGTTCGTCGGGATGTACGCGGACACCTCGCCCTCGAGCGTCTCGATGATCGGCAGGGCCGTCAGCGAGCCGCCGGAGTTCCACACCTTGGCGAGCTTGTGGCCGGGCCACTTCAGGATTTCGCCAAGTTCTTCGCCTTTATCTTTGTGGCTCGCCAGGTGCTTGTCGCGCGGGCCGACGTAGACTCGGCCCTTCTCGCCCTGAGCGCGCTTCTCGTTCTTGTCGTTGTTGATTCCCCAGTCGTCGTTGATCTTTTCCTTGGTCTCATCGACGCTCGTCGGCACGATCACCCAACGCTCGGCGAGCTTGGCCGACCGCTCGAGGAGGCGCGAGTGGGCGTAGAAGATGTCGCCGGGGAACGCCTCGCGGCCCGGAGGCCGACGCATGAGGAGCGACAGTTGGCGGTACGCGGCTGCCTGCTTCGACAGGTCGTCGTAGACGCACAGCGTCTCCTTGCCGAACTCGTACATGAAGTATTCGGCCATCGCGCAGCCGGCGTAGGGCGCGACGTACTGGAGCGGCGCGGGGTCGGACGACGTGGCGTTGACGATGATCGTGTAGTCCATCGCGCCGGCCTCTTGCAGGCTCTGCACGACGCGGGCGACCGTCGAGTCCTTCTGGCCGATGGCGACGTAGACGCAGATCACGTCCTTGCCGCGCTGGTTGATGATCGTGTCGATGGCGATGGCGGTCTTGCCCGTCTTGCGGTCGCCGATGATGAGTTCGCGCTGGCCGCGGCCGATCGGCGTCATGGCGTCGATGGCCTTGATGCCGGTCTGCATCGGGACGTTGACCGGCTGTCGGCCCGCAACGCCGGGGGCCGTGGATTCGACGGCGCGGTAGTGGGGCGTGACGATGTCGCCCTTGCCGTCGCGCGGCTTGCCGAGGGGATCGACGACCCGGCCCAGGAGCGCCTCGCCGACGGGCACCTGGAGGAGGGCCGACGTGGTGCGGACCTCGTCGCCCTCGGCGATCTCCTTGTAGTCGCCGAGGATGATGACGCCGACGGAGTTCTCCTCGAGGTTGAACGCCAACCCCTTGACGCCGGCGCGCGGGAAGTCGAGCATCTCGCCGGCCATGGCCGTGGACAGGCCGTAGACGCGGGCGATGCCGTCGCCCACCTCGAGGACCCTGCCGACTTCGCGCGCGTCGAGGCCCGCTTTGGCCCCGCTGATTTCACGCTCGAGTACTGAAACGATCTCGTCCACTCTGAATGCCATGACTGCTCCTCTCGATCAGCTGCTGGCGGATCGCCTGCAGGCGGGAACGCACGCTGGCGTCGTAGACCCAATCTTCGATGCGAATGATGACCCCGCCGAGTATGTCGGGATCGACGGTCGCCTGGAGGATCGGCTCCAGGCTCGATACAGATTTGACTTGCGCGACGATGCGGTCGCGCTCCTCGTCGGTCAGGTCCACGGCGGAGGTGACGTGGACGACGACGCGGTGCGACTTCTTGTCGTGTAGCGTCCGGTATGCTTCGGCGATCGAGCGCAGCATGTCCAGCCGGTCGTGTTCGTTCAGCACGTCGAGGAACTGGCGCAGCACGCCGCTGACCCGCCCTTCGAAGGCGGCGCGGATGACCTCCGTCTTGCGGTCCCGTCCGATCGACGCCGACGCGAAGAACAGTTCCAGCCCCCCGTCGCGGTCGAAGATGTCGTGGATGACGCCTTCGAGTTCGTCGAAGACCGGCTCGACCTGGTTTTCCTTCTGGGCGGCCCGGTACAGCGACTCGGCGTAGACGCGCGAGACGTGCTGCGCCTCGTCGTTCATCACCGTGCGGTGTCGGACCTCCGGTTGTGCCTCGCTCATGCCTTGGCGCTCCTGAGGTCGTCCAGCCGGACGCTCGCCGACGCCTTGAATTCCTCGAGCGCCTCGGCCACCAGGGCATGGTGGTCGTCGTAACTCAACTGCTTGCGGACCGCCTTCGCCGAGATCGACGTGGCGAGTTGGGCGGCCGTCTCCCATATCTTGTGCAGCGCATCATCGGTCGAAATGCGCAGCTCGCGCTGCTGCCGGTCGCGCTCGGCCTGGAGTTCGGCCTTGCCGCGCGCCAGTTCCTCGGCGGCGGTCGCTGCCGCATCGACGCGGGCCTTGTCCATCATCGTGCGGATCTCCGCGTTGACGCGGGCCATCTCCGCCTCGAGCTTCGTCCTCACTTCGGTCGCTTCCTTCTTGGCCTTCTCTGCCTCGTGCTTGTCGTGAGCGATGGATTGCTCACGCTTGTCCAGGCCCTCGCGGATCGCCGGCCAGGCGAACTTGCTCAGGATGAAGTACAAGGCAAGGAAGACGACGATCGACCAGATGGTCAGGTCGAGTCCGCCCTTGAACACGTTGAGCTCCTTGCTCTCGTGTGGCGTCTCGCCCCCGGCCGCGAAGACGACCGTCGCGGGCGAGGCGGCGCGGCTTTCGACAGGCACGCACGCCGCCAGGAGTAGGATCCAGGTTCCGATCAGCCATCTACCGAGCATCGAACCACCTCCACGATGTCCGTCGATCCGACACGATCCCGCCGATGCCGCCGGCTCAGAAGCCCACTTTGGTGCTGAGGATGATGCAGACGATCAGCGCGAAGAAGGTCGCGCCTTCGAGGAGGGCACCGATGATGATCATAGCCGTCTGGATCTGGCCGGCCACTTCGGGCTGGCGGGCCATGCTCTCCAGGGCTGCCGAGCCGATCTTGCCGAAGCCGTAGCCCGCGCCGACGAGGGTCAACGCGGCCCCGAGGCCAGCACCCAGGCCCGCGCCGGAGAACCAACTGCTGGTCGGCGTCCCGGCCTTGATCTTGCTGACATCGAGGTCGGCCTTCTCCTTGGCAGTTAGGTCTTGGGCCATCAGCGGCATGGGGCCGGCGGCGAGGAAGAGGCAGGCCAGCACGATCACGGTCCGATTCAGGGTCTTCATGCTATCTCCGAAAGAATCTCGTGGAAGACAAACGTTCCCTTTGGCGCTGTTGTCCGGTCTGCCCGTCGCCGCGCCACCGCGCGACGGGTCAATGCTGCTCGGCGTGGTGTAGACTCATGCCCATGAACAGCGCGGTCAAGAAGGTGAAGATGTAGGCCTGCAGCAAGGCGACGAACAGTTCCAGCAGGCTCAGGGCGATCACGCCGAGGACGCTGGCGATGGTCACGCCGCCCCAGAAGAATCCGGTCCCCAAGGCGTTGCCCACCAGGATGATGAACAACAGGATGTTGGCCAGCACGAGGTGCCCCGCGAACATATTCGCGAAGAGGCGCACGGCGAGGACGCCGCTCTTGATGAACGTGCCCATGATTTCGATCAGGCCGATGCCGAGTGTAAAGACGTAGCCCATGAGTTTGAAGACCAGGCCGGGGGGCATGTCGATCTTGGGCCAGAGCGACTTGAAGTAGTTCACCGGGCCTACCTTGACGATCGGCGCCCCGTGCATCATGACGAAGGCGATGAGCGCCAGGCCAGCCGTCACCCAGATGCTCGCGGTCGGCGAGCCGAGGAACGGGAACATGCCGAGGACGTTGCAAAACAGGACGTAGAGGAACAGCGTCCACAGGAAGGGGACGTACTTGTCCGCCTCGTGGTGTTCCTCGTGATGCCCATGCTCGTGGCCGTGGCCGTGCTCGGGAGCGTGGTGCGTATCGAGGTTGGGGCGGGCGACCTGGTCGCGGATGAAGGTCAGCAGGCTCTCGAACAGGTTCCACCAGCGTCCCGTCGGCAGGCCGCCGTTCTTGATGCGGCGGGCAAGTGGGACGTAGATCAGGATGACGAGCAGCGCGGCGAGCAGCTGGAGGATCATGAACTTGGTAAGGCGGAATTCGTGGCCGAACAGCTCGAAGCCTGGGAGAGGCAAGATCACGGGTTCCTCGAAGAGGTTCTCGAAGAACACCCATCCCCTGTGCATGTCTTGCACTTCTTCATGCGGTTGCGGAACGTGGACGTGCCCTGCCATGCGATACTCCTCTATCCGGGGGATGAGTCATCCCTGCGGGTTATTCACGTCGGACGGTTTCGGCTGCGGGGAGCGGACGGTCAACAGGACTTCGACCGCCAGCAGATACAGATACGCCCCCAACACCCAGAACAGAAAGCTATCCTGACCCTGGAACCAAGGGGCCTGGAAGTAGAGCAACACCGCCACACTCAGGACGGCGAACATTCGGACACCGGAAGCCCCCAATAACTTCAGCGACGCTTGCTGCGGATCCTGCCTCGAGGTCAGGTCGATCCAGATGATCGTCAACACGCCAGGAATCAGGCACAGGAACGTCGCCGTCAGGCAGAAGATCATGGCTTGATCCCCTGCCAGGAAACGAGCCGGCAACCCGGCCAGGAGAATGAACGCCAGCCCCGCCGCGATCAGCTTGGAGGCTTTGGCGATCACGGCTTATTCGCCTCGTCGTTCTTCGTCGTGTCCTTCTTGGTCAATTGCACCAGGTGGGTCAAACCCAGGATCATTCCGAGAACCGCCCCGACTACGGTCGCCCAGGGTAGCCACCCCAGGTACGAATCGAGAGCGAACCCCAGAACGATCGGGACCACCATCTCCAAACCGATCTGAGACAAGGCCAACGCCTTGCCCAAATCCTTCGGATTGGTCTTTCCCGGGAACATGGAGAGCAACCCCCGGAGCAGCATCGTTTATCGCATCACATCGATATGCGGAGTATTCTGTTGGTGGCCCCGAGAAAGTCAATGGAATGATCGAGAAAAATTTCACGAAGTCGGTGCCGGCAAACTTTACCCGAACTACGGCATCGGGTTACGATGGGGAGTGGATCGTGTGCTTTTCCGAAGATGCGTAGGGTGGGTCGAGCGGAGCGAGGCCCATCAGA
>JANXSH010001032.1 GCA_025356615.1 Planctomycetia bacterium
CCCCAAGGCTTGTAATTCTGGATTGGATGATGCCAGGCTTTACCGGACCGCAAGTGTGCAAGATGTTGCGCGCCAAGAACCGTGAGCCATACACTTACGTGCTCCTTCTTACCTCGCGAGATCATCGCGAGGACGGCATCCACACGGTGCTGACGATGGAGCGCGCGAAGGGGGCGAAGAAGTGACGCGACGAGCGGGGCGTATCCACGCCCCGTCTTTTCTTTCATTCTCTGTTCGTTCTGTGTAATCGCTCCGTGCCACTGGGACGGACTCGAGTCGAGGCTGTAGGTATTCTCCGCGATCATCCTCGATTGGCGCACCTGCCCCGACTGCGTAAAATACATCGCATGGACCTCGACGCCAACGTCTGCTACTGCTTCCACGTCACGCGGCGGAAACTGCTGGCGTTCCTTCGCGTGGAGCGGCCGCGCGTACTCAGCCAGATGTCGCATTGCAACGGAGCGGGCACGGGGTGCGGTTGGTGCGTGCCGTTCCTGCGCCAGCTCTTCCAGGACGCGGGCCGGGTCAACGACCTCGACGCGCTCGCCCCGGAGGAGTATGCCAGGCGTCGGGCGGAGTACATACGCGCCGGCCACGGAACGCCACCGGTAGGGACACCCTTGCCCGATGAGGAGACTCCCTCAGCGTGAGGAGCCATTCTTGTGCTTCCGCTCGTACTCGGACTTCTTTCGGTTGAATGCGCTCTGGAGTTTCTCGCGATTGCCCACCAGGTCGCCCGGCTTCAGCCCCATCTGGGCGAACTCTTCCTCCGTGAGTTCTTTTCGGGCGAACTCGGTCAACAGCCCCTCGAGAGGTACGGGTGCCTCGGCGCGGGCGTTTTCCCACATCACGATCGGGCCGGGTAGGCTCATGCCGGGGATGACGAGTTGGCTGTCTCGCGCCAGCCGGAGCAGCATCCGGGGATACTCGGGCCAATGGCCCTCTTGCTTGTCGAGTTGGGTTCGCTGCTCCCGACCGAGGGCCGGGAAGAGTGTTTGCGTCAGGAACTTCTGGATCTCGGGTGAGAATTCCGAGGGTTTGCTCGCGCCCAGGGTCGGTATCGTCGTCTTCAGCTCCTTGGCAATCCGAGTGATGTCGAGTGCCCAATCGGGCCAGCTTTTATCCTTGCCTCTTTTCCCTTTCAAGAACTTGTCCACCCGATACTTCGCCGCAACATTGTCGGGCAATTCCTTCAAGTTGATGTTCTCGCCCTTTTTTGTGGGGGGTAAGACCGGGTGGATCTCCGACAGCCCATCCAGGAGACGAAACCACTCGGGATACTTCCCCTCTGCCTTTCGGAGCCTTTCGCGTTCCACCGGAGTGAGGCGTTTCATCAGGTTCGCCTCGACGAACGCCCTCGTCTCCGCAGGCAATTCCTTCAGCGAGGTTGGGCGAGGGATGGCCGCCTCGGCTGCGAGCCAGTCGCGGTACGAGGCTCCGCGCTGTCGGCGGTCCTCGGAGCGCAGCGCTGCGATGCGGCCGGGTTGCTGATCCACCGGCAACCGCCCCACCGCTTGTTGGTCGCTCTTCGTCAGGCGAGGCAGCCACTCGCGCAAACGCAGTTCGCGGATGCGGGCGAGTCGAGTCGCCGCGTCGGGGGCTTGGGTGATGTGCAGGCGCTGCTCGTCCGTCCGCGTCGCGAGCCAGGCGTTGTACCGCTCCAGGGCGGCCCACAGGCGCGCCTGTGTGGCGGGGTTGGTCTCGTGCAACTGCTCGTCGAGAGTTCGGAGTTGCTCCTGGCGTGCGCGCGGCAAGGCGTGGAATACCTTCAGGTCGCGCTTGAGACGGGCGATGTGGTCCGGGTTCGAGCGCCAGCGCGCCAACAGCTGCCGATTTCGCTCCAGGGCGACTTGATCGCCCGCTCCGAGAGCCACGCCGAATATCAACAGGGTCAGAGTTAGGGCCGACCACCTGGGGCATCGCATCAGAAGAAGTCTCCCAAACAGTTGTCAGTTGTCAGTTGTCAGTTGTCAGGAAATACGAACATGATCGGACCTTTCGGCAC
>JANXSH010001037.1 GCA_025356615.1 Planctomycetia bacterium
CTCATTCTTGCGGCTGTCGACCGCGCGTAAGTTTTCCTCCGTCCGCCGCGCTTGCTCCTCGATATTGCGGACGTACAGTTCGACGCTCGTCTCGATCGCCTCGTCGAGGGCCAGCCCGATCGCCTGCATCTCGCGGAGCCGAAGCGATCGGCCCAGGCACTGGTCGAGGTGTTCCAGCACGACCAGTCGGAGGATGCGGTAGTCCCGGACGACCTCGGCCAGGGACCAGCCGACCTGCCAGCGCTGCTCGCCGTGGCGGACTGCGGCGCGGCGATGCGGGGCTTGGTCGGGGTCGGATTGCTCGAGCGCCTGTCCCAGGTCGCGCAAGAACTCGGGCAGGTGGTCCAGCAGGTCCGCGTGGTGGACGCGACTCGCGTTGGGTTGCTCTTCGGCGGCGCGCCCCGCCCAGCGCTCGATCAAAGCGTGGCGGTCCCGCTGAACGATCGCGCCGATCTCGGCATACCGCTCGGCCCGGATGGTTTTGGCGTTCACAGTCAAGAGCGCGTCCCTTCACTGTACAAGACGGAGGGCCTGTCACTGGCCCTGGGTCGATTGATGGGGTATGAAAAGATTCTAACAGAGTCGAGTCTGGTTCTGCCATCTCTCTTGCGATTTTTTTCGACGCGGCGAGCGCAACCATTCGCCCCCTATCAAGTCTTCGCTTTCTGGAACGTCGCATTTCGAGGAAAGAGGTCCAAAAGTCCGGCGCGACCCCTGGAATGGGCTACGGCCCACGCGCGGGTGCGAGTGGGCCGTTCGAGCGGGATAGGGCACTATCCGAGCCTTCCCCTTCTCTCTCCTTTTCGTCCGGCTTCGCCCACGCCTCCGAGCCTTTCACAGTTCCTCAGACCCCAGGTGGCTGGAGTGGTTCGTAACCTGGCGGGGTCCCGGTCGTCGTAGGAGTCACCTTCGAGGGTGCGGGCAGGTCGTCCGATGGCTTCGGGCCTGGCCCTGGCGGAATCGGGATCCCCATCGTCGCGGGTTGGTCGGGCGTCATGTCCGGCGTATGGGCCAGCGGCAGCGGGCCGGACTTGTTCGCCGTGTCGGTGGGGGCATCCTGACGGGGGAAGCAAGGAGTCTGGGGGCAGGCCGTCTTCTTGTCCTTCCAGGAGCCGCACAGATCCTCCCACATCGACCGCGCCGGCACGAACACCCGGTCGCCGGCCCGGATCTGGTAATTCGTCGTGGCGTCGCCCAACTGCACGATCGCGTTGTAGTGGACCGGCAAGACGATCCGGCAACTGTCAGGGCCTGTCGGCCGGCTGAGGATGATCTTGCGGCGCGATGCATTCGTGTTGAGGCCGCCCGCGTTCCCGGCGATGGCGTCGAGGACGGTTTCGCGACCACGCAGGGGGAAGGCACCCGGCGAGTTGACTTCGCCCAGGACGTAGAAGACCTTGCTGTCGCGCGTAATCAGTCGCACGATGACGACGCCCGCGTCGGGCAATTTCGTCTTGAACAGGGCGTTGACCTCGCCCTCGATGATCGGGAGCGTCTTGCCCGCCACGCTCAGGTGGCCGTACTGCCCCAGCTGGATCGTCCCGTCGGGCAGGACGACTTGGTCGCCCGGCAAGCGCAGCGGTGAGTCGAGGCTCGCCGGCTGGATCAGCAACACGTCCCCCGGCTCGATGACGTAGGGGTCGGCCGGGTGCTTCTCGAGTTCCCTCGCGATGCCCGGTGGCGGGCCGCTGGCGAGTCGGAGTTCCTGGGCCGAGGTCGTCAGGGCGTTGGCACTCGAAAACCGCCCCCCGCCTGGCCCGGAAGAGCAGCCCGAGAGCAAGCCCGCGAGCAGCAGGACCAGCGCGACAGCCCTCCGCCTTCTTCGCGAATGCCTGGCCATGTCGATCCCCCGTCCCTGTGTCGATCCAAACCCACCTCCTGGGATTATCGACCTGGCGAGCGGGACGGGTTGAATCGATTTTGCCGGATGCTACGGCACCTTGCCTGTATCGGCGAGATCACTCGCCTACTTCCATAGTCACGCCCGCCCAATTACGTCTCGATTCCACGGAGCGGACTTTCCGCCTACGATGAAGATATGGTAATAATGGAGAATCTACTTTCGGCATCTGTATGAGGCGGATCCGCGCTTATGGGCATCTACGACCGCGACTACTACCGAGGAGGAGGGTCCAACTTCCTCGGTTCCCTGGCCACCAACGGGCGGATCACGAACGCGCTGATCGGGATCAACCTGTTGGCCTTCCTCTGCCAGATGATGACCAAGGGGAACGATCCCAATGGCGGGGCGACACAATCCTTCACGGATGCGCTCAGCTTGAACGTCCCGCGCGTTCTGGATGGCGAGGTGTGGCGGCTGCTGACCTTCGCGTTCCTGCACGACACCGGCTCGATCATGCACATCCTCATGAACATGCTCATGCTGTTCTGGTTCGGTCGGCAGGTCGAGGAGAGGCTGGGCGGCAAGGAGTACCTCTGGGTCTACCTCCTCTCGGCGGTCCTCTCCGGGGTCGCGTTCGTCGGAGCCTCGCTCCTGGACCTGCACAAGGGGTCGGCCATCGGCGCGTCCGGCGCGGTAACGGCCGTCCTCGTCCTGGCGGCGTGCTACAACCCGCGCCAGGTGATCTACCTGTTCCTCATCCTGCCGGTGCCCATCTGGGGTTTCATCATCTTCAGCGTCGCCATCGACTTCTTCGGGCTCGTCCGGGAGTCGAAAAACGGCATCGCCACGTCGGCCCACCTCGGCGGGGCGGCGTTCGCCTTCTGTTACTACAAGCTCCACTGGCGCATCGGCGGCTGGCTCCACTGGCTGCCCACCTGGAAGCGGGGCAAGTCGGAGCCGAGTCTCAAGCTCTACAGCGAGGAGGACGAACACGAGCCGCTTCACGCCCGCGTCTCGGCTCCCCGCCCCCCCGTCCCGCCCCGGCCCAGCGCGTCTCGCCCCGAAGACGCACAACTCGAGGCCCAGGCGGACGTGATCCTCGAGAAGATCGCCCGCGTGGGCATGCAGGGGCTGACCGACTCCGAACGGGCCTTACTCGTCCGCGCCAGCGAGATGATGAAACGACGACGGAGTTGAATCAGGAGACAGAAGCTATCCGCAGATTCCGCAGATAGGAGTAAGGCAGTTGGCGAGCGGACCCTGTCAAGGGGCTGTATTCGGTGGTTCGGAAACAG
>JANXSH010001076.1 GCA_025356615.1 Planctomycetia bacterium
TGGTACATCGGCAAGAAGGCGATCGGCCGGCTCGGCTGCTACGGCTGCCACGAAATCCCCGGATTCGTGACGGCCAAGCCGATCGGCACCGGCCTGAACGACTGGGGCAACAAGGACCACGCCCGTCTCGCCTTCGAGGACGGGGCCAGCTTTGCTAAGGAACACTTCAACATCGTCCCGGCGCGAAACACGACGCGGGTTGACATCACGGGGCCAATTTCCGCCCTGGACGACCAGATCAAGGATGTCAACAAAAAGTTGAAGGAGGCCGAAAAGGAGTCGAAGCAAGACCCCATGGACAAAAAGGCCGCCGAGGAGGTGAAGTCCCTCGAAGACAAGAGAGAGAAACTGAATACCCAACAGGCCACCCTCCAGAAGCGCCTCGACGATCTCGATAACTTTCAGGCGAGGATCCTCGAACTAGAAGCCAAGGCCGCCGACAAGGGGCTGAGCGTCGCCGAGGCGAAGGAACTGAATCGCATCAAGAAGGAGAAGGTCTTCGAACCCATCAAGGGTGCCGACGACAAAATCAAGGAGCCGTTCGAGGAGGCGTTCTACCACTCGCTCGAACACCACCAGCGCGAGGGGTTCTTGCACCTCAAGTTGGCGGAGCCGCGCAGTTACGACTACAACCGCCTCCGCCCTTGGGACGACCGCCTGCGCATGCCGCAGTTCAAGTTCGCCCGGACGCGGCGGCTCATGGCCGAGACGCTGAAGCAGTACGAGGCCCGTGCCGACAAACTCTCCCGCCCCCGGCAGATATCGGACGAAACGCCGGAGCAGTACGCGGCCCGCGCCGACAAGCTCGAGGCGGAGGCCCGCGAGGCGGTCATGACGTTCGTCCTCGGCCTGGTCGCCGAGCCGATCCCGCTGAAGTACCTCCACACGCCCAAGCCCGAGAAGCAGGCCGAAATCGTGGGCCGACAGGTGCTGGACAAGTTCAACTGCGGCAGCTGCCACCAGATCCGGTCCGGCATCTACGAGTTCAAGCTCACTCCGGGCATCGTCGATTCTTTCCAGGAGATCCACAAGCGAACCGTCGAGCAAGAAGGCCCGAAGGACCACGTCTTCCTGAACCACACCGGATGGTACGGGACCGCCCCGACCTCGGCGGACCGGCTCACGGCGTTCGGCCTGTTCGACAAGCTGGCGAGCGACCAGTTCAAGGACTCCGGGAGCAAGAAGATCGACGGCAAGGATGTCGATTCGATCCGCCTCGGCGAGGCGCTGCGGTTCTTCGACAAGGATCGCGTGATGCGCGACCTGCCTGCCGGCACTTCGATCGAGTTGCCCGTCGATGGGTATCAATCGACCCCGGCTTTCGGCGGAACCTGGACGAACTTGATGGTCCCGTACCTTCACGAGAAGAACTCGACGGACTACCCCAAGGACGAACGCGGCTTGTTCCCCAAGTCGCGGGCGGTGTTGCCGCCCCCGCTGGTTCGCGAAGGCGAGCGCGTGCAGCCCGACTGGCTGTACAAGTTCCTGCTCAACCCCACGGTGATCCGCCCCGAGGTCACGATGCTGCTCCGCATGCCGAAGTTCAACATGAGTCCCGAGGAGTCGCGGGCGCTCGTGAACTACTTCGCGGTGGTGGCCCGGTCCACGAACCCCGGCGCGGGCGTTACGTTCCCCTACCTCTCGATCGACCAGCGCGACAAGGAGTTCTGGGTCCGCGCCTCGGCCCAGCACGATTCGGGCGTCAAGGCCATCCTGGCCTCCTCAGAGAGTGAAGTGAAGAAGATCGACGCCGAGATCGCGAAACTGAAGAAGGACAACAAGCCGACCGATGCCCTCGAGAAGACGAAGGCGGCCTGGGCGGATCGCGTCAAGATCGTCAAGGGCCAGCTCGACGTGAAGCCGCTGAAGGACGCGAAAGTGGCCGACCTCTACTCGCGCCAGGCGTACCAGTTGCTGACCAACAAGAACTTGTGCATGCAGTGTCACGCCATTGGAAATCTCAAGGTAGACAAGCCGCAAGCGCCGAACCTCAGCCTCGCGGCAGAACGGCTTCG
>JANXSH010001087.1 GCA_025356615.1 Planctomycetia bacterium
CCAACTTGCGGGCGGTTGGAACCATGACGCCACCCTCGGCCCAGGTTCGTTCGCTGCGCACTACGGCAAGCCGACCTTGCTCACGGTCGTCAAGGCTTCTGGGCCGATGAGGTCCAACACGAAATTCTTTATCAACGGCGTCCCCTCCGACGAAAAGACCATCGGCCGGACGGTCGGCGGTACCGACACGATCCCCGACATCCGCCATCGGGACGACATCGGCCTCTACCTCGGAAGGGCGTTGAACTGGGGCGGCCATCTGCGAGGTGATGTGGGCGAGGTCGTTGTCTACAACACCCCCCTTGGCGACGTGGACCGCACGGCCGTCGAGGTCGGGTTGGCCGAGCGGTACGGGTTGGTCCACCCGGCCCTTCTCCCGCAAAGCAAGGCGGCGTTCACCGCCGACCAGAAGAAGTTCTGGGCGTTCCAGCCGGTCAAACCCGTTCCTGCCCCGGCGGTCAAGGACGGGGCGTGGGCAAAGACCCCGCTCGACCGCTTCGTCATGGCACGTCTGGAAGCGGCAGGGATCAAGCCGGTTCCGCCGGCTGACAAGCGGACGCTGATCCGGCGGGTCACGTTCGACCTGATCGGCCTGCCGCCCACCCCGCAGGAAATTGCGGCCTTCCTTGGGGATGACAGGCCCGACGCCTTCGCCCGCGTGGTGGACCGCCTGCTCGCCTCGCCGCACTACGGCGAGCGATGGGGCCGGCACTGGCTCGATGTGGGCCGGTACGCCGAAACCACCGCCGACGACGCCAACGCCGTCATGCGGTATGCGTGGCGTTACCGGGACTACGTTGTCGGCGCGTTCAACGCCGACAAGTCCTACGATCAGTTCGTCATCGAGCAGTTGGCCGGCGACCTTTTGCCCGCGACGGACGATCTGTCCCACGACGCCCAGCGAGTCATCGCTACCGGGTTCCTGATGGTCGGGCCGAAGGCGTTGTCGGAGGCCGACAAGGAGCAGAACAAGCTCGACATGATCGACGACCAGATTGACGTTACCGGGCGTGCGTTCATGGGCATGACCGTGAGTTGTGCGAGGTGCCACGACCACAAGTTCGACCCCATCCCCGCCGCCGACTACTACTCGCTCGCAGGCGTTTTCCGGGGCGTCGAGGTGTTCGACGGCGGGCCAAGTCCGAGCTTTTGGCAGGAGTGGCCGCTGTCGCAGCGCTCCGGTGAAAAGCCGATCTTGGTGATGGCCCCGAAGGAAGGGACACCGACGAACCTCCGAGTCGCCCTTCGCGGCAACTATCGAACGCCCGGCGTGTTGGCACCCCGGCGATTCCTCCAGATCGTCGCCGGAGAGGGCCACGCGCCGATCACCTCGGACCAGAGTGGGCGGCTGGAATTGGCACGATGGATAGCCGCAAAGGACAACCCGCTGACCGCTCGGGTCATGGCGAACCGTGTCTGGCAGCATCACTTCGGCACGGGACTGGTCGGCACCTCGGACAATTTCGGGTTGCGCGGCGAGAAGCCATCCCACCCGGAGTTGCTCGACTGGTTGGCGGGAGAGTTCGTAAGGTCGGGCTGGTCGGTCAAGGCGTTGCAGCGGCTGATCGTCCTGTCCGCCGTCTACCAGTCGGATAGCAAGGCCAACGACACCGCTCTGAAGATCGACCCGAACAACCGCCTCCTCTGGCGAATGCCCGTGCGCCGGCTCGACGCGGAATCACTCCGCGACAGCGTTCTCGCCGTGAGCGGGCGGCTGGACCGGACGATCGGCGGGAACGATTCGGGCGAGTTACTATTCGAGAAGGGGGAAGTCATCATCCCGACTCGGGCTTACCTACGGCCCAATCAGGTGCAGAATGACCACCCGGTCTACACGACATCCCTCCGCCGCAGCGTCTACTTGCCGGTCGTTCGGAACGCGGTGCCGGACGTGATCGCCCTGTTCGACGGGGCCGACCCGAACGGCGTCACGGCGGTCAGGAACGACACCACGGTCGCCTCGCAAGCGTTGTTCCTGTTGAACCACCCGTTCGTCCGCGAGCAATCCCTGCACTTCGCCCAACGTCTGTTGGCCGACCCGAAGGCGACCGACCGCGAGCGCCTGGCGAGGGGCTACCGTCTCGCCCTCGGGCGGGAGCCGGAGGACGGCGAGGTGAAGAAAGTCACCGACTTCCTCGCCGCTTATGAGAAGCTGGCGGCGTCGAAGGGGAAGAAGCCGGACGAGGCGAGGCTGGCGGCGTGGCAGAGTTTCTGCCAGACGCTGTTCTGCCGCAACGAGTTCCTGTACGTCGATTGATCGGAGGACCGACCATGATCGCAACGACCCGTCGCGAACTTCTCCAACGCCTCGCTTGCGGCTTCGGCGGCGTCGCGCTTGCCGGCCTGCTCGCGGAGGAGGCCACTGCCGCCGACCCCCTGGCCCCGAAGCCTCCGCACTTCGCCGCAAAGGCGAAGCGGGTCATCTTCCTGTTCATGCACGGTGGGGTGTCCCACGTCGATACCTTCGACCCGAAGCCGAAACTCGCCGAGATGAACGGCAAGCCCCTGCCGATCGCCAAACCTCGGTTCGAGTTCGGCACGACCGGGAACCTTCTCGCCTCGCCGTGGAAGTTCACGAAACGCGGTCGCTGCGGCACCGAGATCAGCGAACTGTTCCCCCACATCGGGGCCTGTGCCGACGACCTCTGCGTCATCCGGTCGATGAACGGGGGTAACGAAGTGTCACACGGCCCGGCCATGCTTCGGATGAACACGGGCGATGGGTTGTTCAACCGTCCCAGTCTGGGGGCATGGTCGTTGTACGGGCTTGGCACGGAGAACCGCGACCTCCCCGGCTTCGTCTCGTTCAGCCCGTCGCTCTACCACGGCGGGGCGCAGAACTACGGATCGGCTTTCCTACCCGCGACGTTCCAGGGGACGCGGGTCGGCGATGGCAGCACGCCGTTCGGCAAGGCGACGCTGGCGAACACGACTGCGGCCGACGATCTCGATTTGCAACGGTTGCAACTCGACCTGCTGGTGAAATCGAACCACGACCACCTGACACGGAGCGGGGCCGATGTCCGTCTGGAGGCGCGGATCGCCACGTTCGAGTTGGCCTTCCGTATGCAAGCGTCGGCCCCGAGGGTGTTCGACCTCGCCGCCGAAAGCACGAAGACCCATACCCTGTACGGGATCGGAGAGGGGCCGACCGACGAGTACGGGCGGCAGTGCCTCCTGGCCCGGCGGATGGTCGAGGCCGGGGTCCGTTTCGTCCAGGTGAATCACGGCTACCCTCGCAACTACTGGGACGCCCACGGCGACCTTCGGAACAACCACAGCACGATGGCCCGGAGGGTGGACAAGCCCGTCGCCGGACTGCTGCGTGACTTGAAGCAGCGGGGGCTGCTGGACGACACGCTCGTCGTCTTCGGCACCGAGTTCGGTCGGACCCCGGCGGCACAGGGGCCGGACGGCCGGGACCATCACCCGCACGCCTTCTCGATCTGGATGGCCGGTGGTGGGGTGAAAGGCGGCATGACCTACGGCACGACGGACGAGTTCGGCTACTACGTCGCCGAAAACAAGGTGACGATGCCCGATTTCCACGCCACCATCTTGCACCTGCTCGGCCTGGATCACAGGAAACTGACGTTCCGCCACGCGGGCCGTGACTTCCGCCTGACGGACGTGCATGGCGAGGTGGTCAAGACGATCCTATCCTGAACCCCGGCGACGGACCGCGTACCCCCGGAGTGTTCCTGGTCTCCCGCGTGGAACGAGCCTGGGTACGCCGATCTCCTGATTGGCGATTCTCTCCCAGCCAATCAGGGGATCGACTTTCCCAAGCAGCAAGCCGTCACTTTGCCGACAACTCCGCGATGCGGATGTCCCGGAAGCTCAGGTCCGTCGTCGGGTCGTGGCCCTGGATGCTGATGCCGCCCGCCGCGGCGCGGTAGCCCTGGCGGGCGTTGTCGTTCGCCGGGCGGTTGTCGGTCCAGTCCACGACGGGTACGCCGTTGACCCACGTCGCGAAGTGCCGGCCCCGCGCGACGACGGTCAGCGTGAACCACTCGCCGTCCTTCGCGACGCCCTTCCGCGAGGGCATGCGGCGGTAGATCGCGCCGGTGCCGTAGTCGACCGCTGTCGATTCGATCGTCCTCTTGCCGAGGGCTCGTTCGTCTTGGGGTCGTGGGCCTCGACCGTGGGCTTGTCGGTAAACCGGGGGGCTCGTGTGCGGGAGAAAACCTACACCGCTCCGGAGGGAGTCGTTGCGCCGAGCAGTGAGGGCAAATTTGCGAAGAGCGGCCCCCTTTCTGCTTGGCGCGCGACGATAGAGTTGCGACGATGCGTATGCCCCGTCGTGATTCGAACCGTGACAGGGGCGGGCCCCCTGGTGCCTCATACATTAAAGAGGAATCCGGTTTGCACGGCGCGTCGTAGGAGAGTCCATGGTCGCCTCCCTCTGCCCGAGTTGTGGTCATACCCTGTCCGTTGCCGAGGACACCGGCCGGCAGGCCCGATGTCCTCAGTGCGGCCTCGTCACTCCCGTCGTAATACCGGCTTCAGCGAACGAGGCAACGGATCGCATCGTGGCCGCGTCGAACGGGTCGGCGACCGAAGCCACGGGGCTGTGGAAGTCCGACGAAGCTCCCAGCCCTTGCTCCCCGATCGACTCCTTTGCCACGCTACTGCCATCGACCCCCGCCGAAGATCTCACGCTGGCACCTTCCGGCATGGGCGACTCGATCCCGGCCCGCGAAGCGTCAGGGGGCAGGGCGTACCTGCCGGGCTACGAGCGCCACGGCGAACTCGGCCGGGGCGGCATGGGAGTCGTCTACAAGGCGCGCCAGGCCAAGCTCAACCGCGTCGTCGCGCTGAAGATGATCCTGTCGGGCGTCCACGCCGGGGAAGACGACCTGGCCCGCTTTCGCACCGAGGCCGAGGCCATCGCGCGACTACAACACCCCAACATCGTCCAGGTCCACGAAATCGGCGAACACGACGGCAAGCCGTTCTTCTCGCTGGAGTTCTGCTCGGGCGGTAGCCTGGAGAAGCAACTCGACGGCACGCCGCGCACTCCCGTTGCTGCGGCTGAACTGGTGCGGACGCTCGCGGCAGGGGTGCAGGCGGCCCACGACCACCACATCCTCCACCGCGACCTGAAGCCAGCGAACGTGTTGCTGGCCGAGGACGGCTCGCCGAAGATCACCGACTTCGGCCTGGCCAAGAAGATGGACGACCAGAGCGGCGCGACGCGCACCGGCTCCATCATGGGCACTCCCTCGTACATGGCCCCTGAGCAGGCCGAGGCCAGGAAAGACATCGGGCCGGCGGCGGACACCTATTCGCTGGGGGCGATCCTGTACGAACTGCTGACGGGACGCCCGCCGTTCAAGGCGGCTACGGCACTGGACACGATCCTCCAGGTGGTGGCCGACGAGCCGGTCGCGCCGCGGCAGCTCAACGCGCAGGTGCCGCGCGACCTGGAGACGATCTGCCTGAAGTGCCTGCACAAGGACCCCGCCCGGCGGTACACGCGGGCGGCGGACCTGGCGGACGACCTGGGACGATTCCTGCGGCACGAGCCGGTGCAGGCCCGGCCGGTGAGTCGGCTCGAGCGCGGCTGGCGTTGGTGCCGAAGGAATCGGGCGTTGACTGCTGCCGGCCTGTTAGGACTGTTCGTGTTGGCGTGCGCGGTGGTGGTCCCGACTCTGCTCGCGCTGAACGAGGCCCGGAACCTGCGGGCACTCGAGGACGAGCAGGAGAAGACGACCCTGGCACTGGAAAAGTCCCAGGAGAGCGAGGGCAAAGCCCAGGAGGCGGAGAAGCGGGCGCTGCGGCAGGCGGCCGACTCTACGCTCGAGCGCGGGATGCTGACATGCGAGCAGGGCGATGTCCCGCGAGGTCTTTTGTGGCTGGCCCGCGCCCTGTCCCTGGCCGAGAAGGCTGGCGCGGCGGACCTGGCGGACGCCTGCCGATGGAACCTGGGTGCCTGGAGCCGCGAAACGCACGGACTGGATTTCGTGTTGCCGCACCCGGCGGGAGTGAACGCCGTGGTGTACAGTCCCGATGGCAAGACCATCGCCACGGGTTGCGACGACGGCAAGATCCGGTTCTGGGATGCAGACACCGGCCAGCCTGCCGGCTTGACACGGACCGCCACGTCCCCCGTGTTCTCGCTGGCGTACCAGCCCGGCGGCAAGAAACTGGCGGCTTGCTCCACCGACGGTTTCGTCCGTATCTGGGAGACAGGCCGCCTCGAGCCGATTGTGGTGATTCGCTTCGTGGAAGGAGAATGCCCGCAACATAGCCGCCCGAATGTCGTCTTCAGCCCAGACGGAGCCACGCTACTCACGGGGGGTAAGGCCGGTGGCAGTGCCTGTCTCTGGGACGTGGCGACGGGGAAACTACGGATGAAACTGCCGGCCGGTGCCCCCGCCTACACCGTCGATGGCGTGGCCTTCAGCCCAGACGGACAGCGCGTGCTGACGGCCAACCGCATCTGGGAAGCCCAGTTCTGGGATGCTAACACCGGAATGAGAATCGGTAAAACCGTTCGTACTCCTGGCAGCAACCTGAGCGCGGCCGTCAGCCCCGACGGAAAACTGTTCGCCACTGGGCACTACATCGACAGCTCTGCGCAGATCTGGAACGCCGAAACGGGTGTTCCGGCGGTCCCGAAACTGAGGCATGGGGGGTGGGTCACTTCAGTCGCCTTCAGTCCAGACGGGGCGCTGCTGCTGACCGGATGTGGCGACGGGTTCGCCCGTCTCTGGAACGTAACGAACGGCCAGCCCATCGGCCAGCCCCTTCCGCACGACTCGGGTGTGAACGGTGTGGCATTCCGGCTTGGGGGCAAGGCTGTGGCGACGGCGAGTTGGGATGGCACTGTCCGTACATGGAAGCTGGCTTCGTCGGCGCTTCGCTGGACCCTGCCTCACCCCGCCCCGGTTACTTGCCTGTCGATTGCGCCGGACAGTCGGGAGGTGGCGGTCGGGCTTCACCACGATCAGGGGGGAGCGCTCTCCCAACGAGTGTTCCGGTGGGATGCAACCACAGGACGACCTCTTGGCCTGCCTTATAGCACTGGGTCGATGAAGAACAACTGGATAACCCATGATCTGGTATTCAGCCCGGATGGGGCCACGCTTTACGGTACTCAAATTTTACAAGTGTGTCGCTGGAACACCCGCACTGGAGAAGGCCCCTTGCAGATTTCTAATTCAGGCGCGGGGCGCGTGGTAATCAGTCCCGATGGTCAGACACTTGTCTTCGCCGTAGGCAGTGTTGCTCGGCGGTGGAAGACGGCTGCCGACCGCTTTGTGGACAAGCCGATTACGCACGGGGGGAACGTCTCTGCTATGTCTTTCCGCCCGGACGGGAAGGCGCTGCTGGTGGGCAGCGACGACGGAATGACTCGGCTATGGGATCCGGCTACGGGGAAGCCATTGAGTGAACCGTTTCGCCACGACAGCGCGGTGAAATCTGTCGCATTCCACCCCGACGGCAGATCCGCCGTCATCGGCGGGAGGGACGGCTGGGTTCGTCAGTGGGACGCCGCGACTTGGAAGCCCATCGGCGTGCCACTCCAACACCGTGGTGAGATCGAGGGGGTGGCGTTCAGCCGAGATGGGCAGTTAATCCTCACCGCGACTGCGGCGGAGCCCGCCCGCCTATGGCACCATGCCACCGGAAAGCCGGTCGGTCCGGGGATGCACCACGAAGGCACCATCCGCACCGTGGCTATCAGCCCGGACAACCGTACCATCGCATCGGGCAGCTACACCGACCGGACAGTTCGGCTTTGGACGATGCCGTCTCGAACTGATGACACGATCGAGCAAGTCGTGCTGCAGATCGAGGGGCTCACCATGATGGGCCTGGAGGCCAGCGGAGCGATCCGCAGGCTACCCTTAGCCGAGTGGCGGCAGCGGCGTTTGCAGTTCTCGAACGAGCCGGAGGATCGAGTCGAATGGATGATTTCCAAGGCCCAATGGGACGAAGCAGAGAAGCTCGTCCAGGATCTGCTGGGCAAGACCCCGAAGGACGCCCGAATGCTCTCCCTGGCGGCGTCGTTCCATCGCCGCCGCTCTGCACACTTGCGTGAGGCCGATGGCGGACGAGGCACTGTGGCAAGTGAGAAAGAGTTCGATCAGGCCCATGCTCTGTACGAGAAATTACTGGGAAACCATCCCGAAGCGATCTACGCCGAGCAACTGGGCGACTTGCTTCTCGAGGCTCGAGCGGCGCGGGACTGGACCATATTGAAGCCGACGAAGATGACCTCCGCCGGAGACGCGACGCTGACCCTCCAGCCCGACGGCTCCATCTTGGCGAGCGGTAAGAAACCAGACCACGACACTTACACACTCGTCCTCCCCACAGACCTGAAAGGCATCACCGGACTGCGCCTCGAAGCGCTACCGGAACCCAGTTTGCCTCAGAACGGTCCGGGCCGGGCCTTTGGCGGCAATTTCTGCCTTACCGAAATCTCCATGAACGTTAACCGGATGAGTGGTGGCAAGGTAGAGCCAGTCGCCTTTACGCGGGCAACCGGTTACCAGAGGCCGGTCGATCACGATACCACGCCACTCGATGGCCCTCATGGGGCGATTGACGGCAACCACGCGACACGCTGGGATATTCATCCGCGAGGAGGCAAACTCTCAACCGCCGTTTTCGAATCCGCGCGTGCAATCAGCGATGGGCCATCGATATTGACTGTTCGTCTGGATTTCCGGCATCCCATCTACATTGGAATGCCTCTGGGCCGTTTCCGGCTTTCCGTGACGACCCGCGCGGAACCGGCCCGAACCGCCCGGCTCGTTCTCGCGGCAGAGGCGAAAAGCGGCTGGACTCGTCTCGGACTGGCCTACGGCTTGCACGGGGATGGGGAAAAGTCCTTGTCCGCCATGACCCGGCTGCCGGCGGTCGAGCGCGCGGAGTGGCAGAAGGTGTGGGAGGAGGTCGCCGCGCTGGCCTCGCCCCCCAGAGAAATCCGCCAACTGCGAGGCCACACCGAACCTGTCCGGGCCGTGGCCGTTTCGCCCGATGGCAAGCAGATTCTCACCGCGAGCGGGGACAAGACTGTTCGCCTCTGGAACGCGGACACGGGCAAGGAGCTGCACTGCTTGCGGGGGCATACGCACGGGGTCGCCAGCGTGGCCTTTTCCCCCGACGGGAGCCGTGGCCTCTCCGGCGGCCTGGACGGGACGGTGCGTATGTGGGATCTTGTCACGGGCAAGGAGTTGAACTGCCTCCTGGGGCATACGCACGGGGTCGCCAGCGTGGCCTTTTCGTCGGACGCCCGGCGCGCCCTTTCCGGCGGTTGGGACAAGACCGTCCGGCTATGGGATCTGAAAACCGGTAAGGAGTTGCGGTGCTTAGAGGGGCACACGGAAGCGATCCGGGCCGTGGCCTTTTCGCCGGGGGACAGGCAAGCGCTTTCGGGCGGAGGGGACAAGATCCTGCGGCTGTGGGACGTGGAGACGGGGAGAGAGCTGAAGCGTTTCGGAGGACACTCCCTCATCGTCACCTGCTTGGCTTTTTCCAGGGACGGCCGGCAGATTCTCTCCGGTGCCAACGACGGCACCGTGCGCCGCTGGGAGTTGCCGGGCGAGAAGGAACCCGATGGGTTCCCAGCCCTCGCCGGGAGCCTGGTGGGCAGCCGATCCCAGAACGTGCTGACCACGCTCGCTGTGGTGGGTTGCGCCCTGCCCCCAGCGGCGACCACCAGGGCGAGCGACGAGCCATCACACGTCTACCGGCACTTGGCCGGTGTCGAAAGCGTTCGGTATTCTCTCGACAGCCGCAGGGCCCTCTCGGGGGCGCAGGACAGCGCCCTGTACCTGTGGGATCTGGGCACGGGGTATCAAATCCTCCGATGGGCGGGCCACACCGGCCCCCTCCTGGACGCGGCCTTTTCCCACAACGGCCGCAGAATGGTCACCAGCGGCGAGGACAAGACCGTCCGGCTCTGGGAGTTCCTGCCGGCGGCAGAAGGCAAGAAATAATCGAGGTCCGCCCCGCTTCCCCCCCAATGTTCCCTGAAGCCTGTTCGGGTTGGCGTTTTCTAAGAGTCTATCCGGAAAGCTGGGTTTCCAGGGGGAGCGGCCCTTGAAAACAAAGCACTTTCGGGGCTTTCTGGATAGACTCTGACAGAAGCTGAAACTGAGTCAGGCAAACGTTCCCGCACAGGACCAAGTGCGGGGGCTGATGGAGGCGTGGCGCATCGCCTGGATGGCCTACGACCACAACGTCCAGTGGGTGCCGCACAGCTGGAACATCGCCTTCGGGCTCGCGGCGCGTCGGGGTGAATCTGGTCGATGTCCCTCTGGCGAAAGCGATCGCGACTCTGGCCGGGAAGACCGGTCTGCCGATCACCTATCAGGGCGATGCGGGCAATCCCGTCAACTTGACGATGAACGATGTGCCCGCATGGGAAGCGGTCGATCGCCTGGCCCGACAGGCCGGTCTGACCTGGGGTGCCGTCACTCCGGGCACCAACCGTGCCCTCGTGCCCGGCAAAATCGCCCCGCCGGACCGGATCGCCTATGCTGGGCCGCTTCGCCTGCAACCCACGGCGTTGTTCGATGTTCGCAGCATAGGGCTAGCCACCTCGGCCACGCCCCGCCGTGAAGGGATTTACCTGGATATGGAAGTCATGGCCCCGCCCGGCAGTCGAGTCGTCCGTGTTCACGCCCCTCGCCTGACCGGAGTGAAGGATGGTGCCGGGAAGGACGTGGAGCTTCTCGCGGTCACGGCGGGAACCCCTCTCACGGTCCCGACCAGTCTCGCCCCGTTGACGTTCCGGCTCTTCGTCAAGCCAGAGGCCCGTGCCCACCGAACGTTGAAATCGCTTCGGGGCGTCGTCCCCCTCGAAATCGCAGTCGCCAGGCGTGAACTCGCCGTGCTACCCGACCCAGGCAAGCAACCGCTCCAGCGCGCCCCCCTCACCAGAGGCGGTCGTCTCGGCGTGCGGTCGGTGCAGAGGTTCGGCACGACGTATCGGCTGACTGTCGAACTGACCCACTTGCTCGGCTGGCAATTCGACGTAAGGCGACACCGCTTCGAGTGGGTCCAGCCCGACGGCAAGCATCACCTCGCCCGCAACACGTCCCTGAGCCAGCGTCTCGGCATGCGGGTCGGCACGATGGATGACCTCTCCCTGTTGGGCGGCGGAGCGGGCGTGCCATGGGGGGCGTTGGCCTGGCAATCGGCCACTCAGCGGCCCGGTGCCAACCTCCAGGGATACGTCGATTTCCTGCTGCCTGCGGGATTATCGACAGGCAGCAAACTCGTACTCGTGGAGATCGATACGAAGAAGGTCGAGGTGCCCTTCGAGTTCCTCGACCTGCCGTTGCCATGACCGCGTCGAGGAGTGATCCATTTACTTCCCCCCCAGCTCCGCGATGCGGATGTCCCGGAAGCTCAGGTCCGTCGTAGGGTCGTGCCCCTGGATGCTGATGCCACCGGCCGCAGCGCGGTAGCCCATGCGGGCGTTGTCGTTCGCCGGGCGGTTGTCGGTCCAGTCCACGACGGGCACGCCGTTGACCCACGTCGCAAAGTGCCGGCCCCGCGCGACGACGGTCAGCGTGAACCACTCGCCGTCCTTGGCGACGCCCTTCCGCGCGGGCATGCGGCGGTAGATCGCCCCGGTGCCGTAGTCGACGGCTGTCGAATCGATCGTCCGCTTGCCGAGGAGCTTGTTCGTCTTGGGGTCGTAGTCCTCGACGGTGTATTTCTGTGTCGGCTTCTCGGTGAACTGGTTGCGGATCTGGGCCTCGTAACCCTGTTGATACTTCTCCGGGAGGCAGCGGAAGAAGATGCCGCTGTTGAGGTGTTTGCCGTTGCTGATGCACTCGAGTTGCAAGACGAAGTCGGCGTAGGACTTCGTCGTCTGCAAGTCGCCCGGCCCGTCCTTGACGTTCAGCCAGCCCGCCTTCGTGACGCTGAAGTTCGACTTCTCCTGCTTGTCGTTGCCCGTGAACTTCCTCCACCCGGTCAGATCCTTGCCGTTGAACAGCTTCGTCATCCGAAGGGGTTGCACGCTCGCGTGGCGGAGGATGACGCGCGTATCCGCCGGGATGTCGAAGGCGAGCGGCGAATGGAGGCCCGCGTCTCCTTCGGACTCGCGCGTGATCTGGAGATTCGTGCTGCTCCGGAACGAACTCCCCGCGCGGCCCGCGATGCTGGGGTTGACCGCGCTGGCCCCCAGGATGTCCATGTTGACCCGCACCTTACTCCATCGGAGCTGGGTCGTGATCGTGGCCTTCGTCGGCTTCTTTCCGCCGAGGACGAGTTGGCCCTTTTCGATCTTCACCTCGCCCTCGATCTTCCAGCCGAAGGTCGATTCGCCGTCGAATAGTTGGATCCAGCCCTCACGCGCCTCGTTCGGCGTCAGCGTGGCTTTCCCCCGGACGCTGATGTCGTCCTCCGCCGCGAACGCGGTCGGACCTAGCGCGAGAGCCAAGAGTAGGAACAGTAGTCGCCTCATCGTCTCTCCTTGGTGAACACTGAACACTGAACACTCATGAGTGTGTCAACAGCCCCGCCAGACTCGCCGCCAGGGGCAAGCCGCAGCGTGCCTCGAACCCCATGAACATCGGGCTGGGGTTCGCCTCCAGAAAGACATACCGGCCCTCGGGCGTCAGTCGAAAGTCGATGCCGGTCCAGGCCAGGTCGAGCGTCCGGGCGATCAGCCGACACCGATCGGCCATCCCCGACGGTAGAGCGTGGGTGACGATCTCCGGGTCCGCCGTGTCGCGAAAATCGAGCGCCTCGGATCGAACTTCACACGCCAGGACCATTTCTCCCGCCACGAAGACGCGAACGTTGGTGCCGGCGACCTCCTCCTGGATCGTCACCGGCGCGAAGGCGAGGTTGCCGAGGTTGTCGTCCGTGAGGTGTTCCGCCCCGACGTGCCGGGTGTGTGCGCCGCCCTGGACCGGCTTGAAGATGCAGCGCGGGTGGCGCGCGACGAACTCGCGCACACGGTCCGGCTCGTTGGTCAAGAGCGTCGCGGGCACCTCGACGCCGAGCTGGGCGACGCGGGCGAGCGCGACCGGCTTCGTCTGGTGCAGGAGGAACCCGGACCAGCCGTTGACCCACCGGGTCGGATAGCGGATAAGGAAGGACTCGAAGAGGCCGCGCGAGTCATTCCCCGCGATGAAGGCCTGTTCCTCGTTGGGCAACGGCGGGTACTCGACGCCGTTGTAGCAGCGCCAGTAGATCGACTTCACCGAGCCGTGCGGCAAGACCCTCCCGCCGGGGAGCGAGAGCGTCCAGGTGTCAGCGATGGGGTCGTGGCTGATACCGAGGCGGCCGGGGAAGTCGCGGCTGTCGATCCGTTCCGCGTCATGGCCCCGCTCGCGGAGGTACGATTGCATGTAGATCGCGTGATCGTCATCGCCCCCGCCCAGGATGAGGATGGTCATGACCTTTCTCCGCTCCGCCGAGAATTTTCCGAATACGGCAATCTTTTTGATGGTGTCTCTCGTTGAAAGGATAGCAAGATCCCGCTGAGAGTGGGAGCAAGATCGCCCAGAGAACTGAACAAGAGGACCGATATGCGTCATCCGTTCGATGGAATCATCCAACCAGCCAGCCCGACCCGGCGTTCGTGGGTCAAGGGTCTCCTCGCCGGGGTTGCCGGCCTGTTCGTCGCGCGGACGGCGTCCGCCGTCGCCCCGCCATCAGGGAAGGTCCGTGTCGTCACCCCGACCGAGCCTAACTCCGAACCGGATAATCCCAAGAAGCCCGTGACGACCACCAAGGCACTACGCGAAGAGGGAGCCGGGGGCAAGCCCACGACGCTGGCTCTGCGCGAAGAGGGTGGCAGGGTCACGACGCTGGCCGTCGGTGAGGAAGGCGGAGTCAAGCCCGCCCCCCCCGCATCGCCCCCGATGGCGACCACCCTTGCTGTCGGCGAAGAGGGCTGAGGATCCATCGGGGCGGCAGCGATCACGGATCGCTGCCGCCGTTCTATTTCCCCTCGCCCATCGCACGTTCGATGCGGTCCCACGCATCGTTGATGACCTTCTCCGCCGCCCCCCGGATCAGCCCCGCCGGCACCATCTTCAGCAACCCGCCGAGACTCGTCACTTCCGCTACCCAGTGGACGCGCGACCCCGTGGCACTCTCGGCGATCGTCAACGTCGCTTGCACCTCGCTCGAACTGCCGATCCCCTTGCTGACCAGGACGAATCGGGCGTCGGGGGCGACTCGCTCCACGAGCTGCAACGTCACGGCCAGGGTTCCGCGGACGAACGAAAAGCCCGGTCGGAGGACAAGTTCCGCACGATCGGCCTCGATCACCCGCACCGTTTCGACATCCGGGATACAGCCGACCAGGAACGACACATCCGTCAGCCGGGCGTAGGTTTCGTCGGGACGAAGGTCGAACTCCCGGTCTCCCTCGAATTTCGACATGGCGAATCCTCCGGGGCGCTAAGAAGCGATTTCAGATCCGACGGGCAGGGGTGTCCCTCGCGTGCCTCATGCCGCACTCTCCAGTCCAGCCTTCATTCTAGGCAACGGAAAAGGGTTGACCCAAGTCCGAAGCCCTTGGATGGGGTGTGACTAGGGGAGTAGGCGAATCCCAGCGATTGCAATCGCTGGGATTGGGGCAGCGCCTCTCCTTCGCCTACTCCCGTAGTCACACCCCTCGGATGGAGCAACGGGTGCCAGTCGATCGCGGATCGCCTACAATCATCCTTCGATCCCACCCTCCTCGGAGAATCCCGCCATGTCCTGCCGCCTCGTGCTGCTCGCACTCGTCTTCGTCGCTCCCGTCGTCGCCGAAGATTGGCCCGGATGGCGTGGGCCGCGCGGTGACGGCTCCTCGAAGGAGAAGGGCATCCCCCTGAAGTTCGGCCCGGCGGAGAACGTGCGCTGGTCGGCGGACATCGCCGGGACCGGATTCTCGTCGCCCGTCCTCGTCGGGGATCGGATCTTCCTCACGACGTGTATCGAGCGAGAGGGCGAAAAGAACGCCGAGCGCGTCCTGATCTGCCTCGACCGCCGCACCGGCAAGGAGACCTGGCGGCGGGTTGTCGTCAAGTCCCCCCTCGAGCGGAAGCACTCCCTCAACAGCTTCGCCAGTGCCACGACCGCGACCGACGGCGAGCGCGTCTACGTCTCCTTCCTCGATGCGCCCGATATGCAGGTCGCCTGCTACTCGATCGACGGCTCGAAGAAGCTGTGGCAGAAGTCGCCCGGCAAGCTCCTGTCGGTCCACGGCTTCTGTAGTTCGCCGATCCTGCACAAGGATCTCGTCATCCTCAACGGGGACCAGGACGCGAAGGCGTTCATCGTCGCCCTCGACAAGAAGACCGGCGAGGAGAAGTGGCGTGCCGACCGCCCCAATCGCACGCGCTCGTACTGCACGCCGATCCTCATCCCGTGCCCCGTCCGCCGGGGCGCCACCCAACTTGTCCTGAGCGGGAGCAAGTGCGTCACCGGATACGACGCGGACACCGGCAAGCTCTTGTGGATCCACGACGGCCCGACGGAGCAGTACGTCGCCAGCCTCGTCTACCACCAGGACATCCTGTTCCTGACGACCGGATTCCCCGAGTACCACCTCATGGGCATCCGCGCCGACGGCAAGGACGACATCACCAAGAGCAAGCACGTCGCCTGGCACATCCCCCACGAGGAGAACAAGGCGAAAGGCGCGGCCTATGTCCCCTCGCCCTGCGCCCACGACGGGCATTTCTTCGTCATCTCGGACGCGGGATACCTCGGCTGCATCGAGGCCAAGACCGGCAAGCGGATGTACCTGAAGCCACTCGGCAGACGCCACAGCGCCTCGCCGGTCCTCGTCGAAGGCAACCTCATCATACCCGACGACGACGGCAAGGTGTGGGTCGTCAAGGCAAGCCCGAAGTTCGAGGTCGTCGAGACGAACGACATGAAGGAGGAGATATTCGCCTCTCCCGCGACGGCCGACGGCGAGTTGTTCTTGCGCACGACGAAGAAGCTGTACTGTATCGGACGTTCGGCGAAGCCCGGCGTGAGGGGCGCGTCAGCGCCGTAGCGCGGGGAGGGCGAATCGCGGGCGTATTACCCCGGCACGAATGTTCCTCACACATCATCGCGTGCCTCGCTAGAAACCCTAGGAACCCTAGAAACGCTCATCGGCACCCATTGGCGGCACTTGGGAAATGTCTCCAGAAGTTCGAGGCGTGCTCAAAACGCTCAAAACGCTCAAAACCCTCAGCGCCGCGTGAGGAAGAGGGGGCATGCCATGAAGCCCGGCCCCGAAACCCTTCCTTGGCGCTTTCCTCCTTCCCCTTGAACAACTTCCGTGCCGGGTAATACCATCTCATTCAGGACGTGGCAAGAACGAGGAGAGAGGGGGCCGGGGTCGAAGACCCCGTAACCGAGCAGGATGGCTGGACATTGTCGCCCATCGGACTACATTGTCTTCCGACCCGATGAGGGTTCGTGGAACCGCAGAGTGAGGAGCCTGACCATGTCGCCGGAACCCGTGAGTCCGACTCCGATAGAACTGAAAACCGCATTGAAGGCGTTCAAGAAACGCCTGAAGTTGACGCGCCTGGACAACGATTCGCGTCTCAACAAGAGTCCGCTCTCGGGTCGAGCCGGGGAAATCGTCGCCATCAGCCCGCCGAACCAGTTTTCGCAAGAGGTCTGGGACGAGTTGGTCCGGCAAGGGAAGCTCGCGAACAAGGGGAATGGCATGTACGGGCTGGTCGAGTAGCGCCTCCCGAACAAGGAACGGCTCATCGAATCCCACTCCCGAGGGAAGGACTTCCGATGCCGGAATGTGCCACTCGCATCGTCCAAAACGGGGAAGCGAGTGTCAAACCACCTG
>JANXSH010001145.1 GCA_025356615.1 Planctomycetia bacterium
CAGACCTCTACGCCGCCCGGCGTGACGGAAGAGGCTGCTCGTCGCTGCGCCGTTGGCAGAGCATACTTTGCGGCCTTTGGCTTCGCATTCCGCTACGCCACGGACTACCTTGGGTTCGTTCCTCGGGACGATGCCGATGACCACGGTCGGCTAAAAGCACATTTCAGAACGAGCAGGCGAGAAGGCGTCTCGAGACGGTTAGATCGTCTGCGCAGGTGGCGAAACCAGTGCGATTACGACAGCGAGACTGGCGATCTCGTCCTGATGCTCCAGGAGGCGATCAAGGATGCCCAGTTCGTTTTCGATGCCCTACCTCCACCTGCAATATCGTAACGGAACCATTCGCCCTCAGACTCTTCACTCTATACCAAAATCAGAATGAACTCTCGATTGGTGTCAACGCCATCCTTCAGACAGACCACGTCGCCACTCTCCTTTTCTCCCCCGCCAATCTCTCCCCTCCCCTCCTTCGTCTACTCTGTAACGTGCGTGTATCACGAGAAGGGGTCCGCGTCTCTCGAGAGACGCCATCGACCCCCGACCCAGGGAGTCCGATCGTATGTTCCGCAAGAAAGTCTATCTGTTGGGCGTCGGCCTGCTTTGCATGGCCTTCGCCGGCGTCTACCTCTGGGCGGCCGACAAGCCCTCCGCTCAGGACAAACGTGACCAGGCCAACAAGGCCGTCCAAGACGGCAACTATAAGAATGGCTACGACGCCCTCCGGGCGCTGGCGCTCGACCCGAAGGACGACGCCGACAAGGTCGGCGCGGACCTGACGACCGCGCTGAATTGCCTCCGCAACCTCGGGCGCACCGACGAGATCGACGACTTCCGTGAGGCCGTCATCTCGGCACACTCCAAGAACTGGCGCTTGCTCCAGACCGCCGCCGAGTCGTTCAGCTCGAACGAATGGTACGGCTACATGGTCGCGGGCAAGTTCTATCGCGGGCACAAGCGCGGTGGCGGGAAGTGGGTCAACACGGTCCACCGTGACCGCGCCCGCGCCCTCCAGCTCATGCAGCAGGCGATGCCCCTCGCGGCCAAGGACCAGAACAAGGCCGACGGCGCTTCCTTCTATATGACCTTCGGTCGGCTGCTCCTCAACGGCACGCGCTACCATGAAGCGTGGCGGCTACAGTCCCTCACTGACCTGAGTAAGCTCCCCGACTACGAGGACGGCTACTGGTACGGCGGGAACAGCCGAGGCGCTCCGGTCGATGACCAGGGCAAGCCGATCTACCACCACGTCCCGAAGTCCTACGAGGCCGCCGTCAGTGACGGCGAGCGCTGGCGCTGGATGCTCGTCCAGGCGACCGAACTCGAGGCGTCGCGGGCCAACGAGGTCGATATGATCCTCGCCGGCTTCTTCCGCAGCCAGTTCGGCGTCCAGACGCTGGCCTACGGCATGTGGGGCCGACGCGCCGAAGCGAGCGCGCCGAAGAAGACCGGGACATTCGAGCTACACACGCTGAAGGACACCGAGACCATCGCCAAACTCGCAACGGGAATGCAGCGATTCGCCGTCCCCGACGAGTTCAATTGGATCAAGATTTACGAGCGCGTCGCCAAGCGCGGCAAGACCTCTTACGGCGAGAACGCCCGCGACACCCTCGCGCACGAGTACGCCGACCGTCGGCAGTACGTCAAGGCCGCGACCGCCTGGAAGAAGGCGATCGAGGAGTACGGCGCGGGCAAGTCTTCTCAGCACCGCCAGAGTAGCCTCGACCAGATCGTCAACAATTGGGGCCGATTCGAGCCGACGATGACTCAGCCGGGCGGCACCCGCGCGGTCGTCGATTTCCGCTATCGCAACGGCAAGAAGGTCGAGTTCGAGGCCCACGCGATCAAGATCGAGAAGCTCCTCGCCGACGCCAAGGACTACCTCAAGAACAAGCCGCAAAACGTCGACTGGCAGAAGACCAACGTCAGCGACATCGGCCATCGACTCGTCTACAACAACGAGACGGCCTACGTCGGTGACAAGGTCGCGACTTGGTCGCTCGACGTGAAGCCCCGCCCCGAGCACGTCGATGACCGTGTCACCGTCAGCACCCCGCTCGACAAGCCCGGCGCGTACCTCGTCAAGGCCACGATGGAGAGCGGCAACGTCAGCCGGATCATCGTCTGGGTGTCCGACACCGTCCTCATCAAGAAGGCCCTCGACGGCAAGGCGTACTACCACGTCGCCGACGCCATCACGGGCCAGCCGATCGACAAGGCGAATGTCGAGTATTTCGGCTGGAAGACGGTCTACGAACAGAACGGCAGGACCAACAAGGTCGAGACCCAGGACTTCGCCCGCAACACCGACGCCGATGGCCAGATCATGCTGGGCGCGAACGAGCAGACCAACCAGATGAACTGGCTCATCATGGCGCGCAAGCCGAAGGCCGGCCTCAACGGCACCGACCGGCTCGCCTACCTGGGCTTCACGAACATCTGGTTCGGCCAGCAGTACGACCAGGAATACAACGCGACGCGCGTGTTGACGATCACCGACCGCCCGGTCTATCGGCCCGAACACAAGATCCAGTTCAAGTCGTGGGTCCGCCACGCGAAGTACGACCAGGCCGACACCTCGGACTTCGCGAACAAGGACTTCAACGTCGTCATCCGCAACCCCAAGAACGATAAGATCTACGAGAAGACCCTGAAGAGCGACGCCTTCGGTGGTCTCGAGGGCGACCTGACACTGCCCAAGGAGGCGATGCTCGGCGTCTACTACGTCCAGATCGAGAACCACGGCAACACCGGAACCTTCCGCCTCGAGGAGTACAAGAAGCCCGAGTTCGAGGTCAAAGTCGAGGCACCGAAGGAGCCGATCCGCCTCGGGGAGAAGATCGAGGCGACGATCGAGGCCAAGTATTACTTCGGCGCCCCCGTCACCCGCGCCAAGGTCAAGTACAAGGTCACGCGGACGCAGCACGACAACAAATGGTATCCGACCGGCAAATGGGACTGGTTCTACGGCGCGGGGTATTGGTGGTTCGCTGCGGACTACGACTGGTTCCCCGGCTGGCAGGAGTGGGGCTGCAAGCGGCCCATGCAGACCTGGTGGTGGGGCAACCGCCATCAGGAGCCGCCCGAAGTCGTCCTCGAGAACGAGGTCGAGATCGGTGCCGACGGCGTCGTCAAGGTGAGCATCGACACCGCCGCCACCAAGGAACTGCACGGCGACCGGGACCACACCTTCTCGATCACCGCCGAGGTCGTGGACGAGTCGCGCCGCACCATCGTGGGCAGCGGCAACGTCATCGTCTCGCGCAAGCCGTTCCAGGTCACGTCGTGGGTCGATCGCGGCTACTACCGCGCCGGCGACACCGTGAAGGCCCACTTCCGCGGCATGACGCCGGACAAGAAGCCCGTCAAGGGCCAGGGCGAACTGACGCTGTTCTCCCTGAGTTACAAGAACGGCAAGCCGGTCGAGACCGCCGTGCAGACGTGGAACGTCGAGACCAACGACCAGGGCTACGCGAACCAGTCGTTGACCGCCAAACAGGCGGGCCAGTATCGGCTGTCGTACAGGCTGACCGACTCCAAGAAGCACACCATCGAGGGCGGCTACGTCTTCGTGGTGCGCGGCGCGGGCGTCGTCGGCAACGACTACAAGTTCAACGGGCTGGAACTCGTCACCGACAAGCGTGAATACGCCCCCGGCGACAAGGTCCGGCTGCTCATCAACACGGACACCATCGACGGCACCGTGCTGCTGTTCATCCGCCCGACGAACGGCGTCTACCTGCCCCCGAAGGTGCTCCGGCTCAAGGGCAAGAGCATCGTCGAAGAGATTGCGGTTGTCCAGAAGGACATGCCGAACTTCTTCGTCGAGGCCATCAGCGTCCACGGCGGCAAGGTCCATCAGGAAGTGCGCGAGGTCGTCGTCCCGCCCGAAAAGCGCGTCCTGACGGTCGAGGTGCTGCCTAGTGCTGTAGAGTACAAGCCCGGTCAGAAAGCGACAGTCAAGGTCAAAGTCACCGACTTCTTCGGCAAGCCCTTCGAGGGCACGACGGTTTTGAGCGTCTATGACCGCAGCGTCGAGTACATCTCGGGCGGCTCGAACGTGCCGGAGATCCGCGAGTTCTTCTGGAAATGGCGTCGCAGCCACTACCCGCAGACCGAGCACAGTCTGACGCGCGGCTCCGGCAACCTGCTGAAACAGAACCAGACCGGCATGTCCGACCTGGGCCTCTTCGGCAACACGGTCGTCGAAGAACTCATTATGAAGCAGAAGGGCGACATGGGGGGTGGCGAGGGCCGCCGGAGCGGGAGAGGCGCGAAGCCGGACGACAATGCAGGGGCGGCTCCAATGGCAGGCGCTACGACTGGCCTGGGCTTCGACTCTCTCCAAAAGCGCGCTGCCGAAGGATCGGATAAAGACAATAAGGGTCAGG
>JANXSH010001199.1 GCA_025356615.1 Planctomycetia bacterium
AGGCCGTAGCGGACGATCTCGGCGTCGGTGGTATACAGATCGATCACGTCGAGGTTGCCCGCGTGGACGCCGCGATAGGCGAGCGAGTGTTCCAGGCCGTTGGGCGTGCCGAAAGGCAGCCCGTAGGACTTGCGCAGGCCGCGCCAGCCATCGTCGCGCTCGATGAAGGCGTGGCTGAGGCCGAGGCGAAGTTTCGGGTGCCCCTTCAGGTCCGAAATGGAGCGGATGCCGAGGGCCTCCGCGTGATCCTCGCGCATGCCGAGCGCGTAGTTGTTGCGGAAGCCGAGGGGCCGGCTGATCTTCAACCCCTGCTTCGCGAGGGCGGCGGCGAGTTTCTCGGGAGAGCGAACATCTTCTTTGACAAGGAGTTCGCGCGTCAAGGTGCCGGTGTATTCGACGTAGACATCCAACTCGCCAACGAGGAGACCGTTCCAGGTCTTGCTCGTGTCGCCGAGCCGGGCGCGGTGGACGGCGGGGACACCGGCCTGCTCGCTGAGGAGCCGGACGAGTTCGCCCAGGATCACCGACTCGGTAAACGCTTTCGACCCGACGCGGACCGGGCTTGCCTGGCTAGGTGTCGGGGTAGCGACGATCAGGAACGGAACGAGCCAGAGGCAGAGTCGGGGCATTCGTAGATCCTCTCATCGCGGGACGGGACGGCGAGGGGCGAGCGCTGGGCGTTGACGAATCGCGCGACGAAGTCGTCGGCGGGCCGCTCGACCAGTTCGGCGAAGGTCGCCTTCTGGACGATTCGCCCCTCGCGCAGCAGGACGAGCAGGTCGCCGAGGTAGCCGGCCTCGCCGAGGTCGTGCGTGACCAGGACGACCGTCTTGCCGAGCGCCGCGAAGATGCGCTTGAGGTCGGCCTGGAGGTCCGAGCGAATGAGCGGGTCGAGCGCGCCGAGGGGTTCGTCGAGGAGGATCAACGCCGGGTCGAGCATGAGGGCGCGCATGAGGCTGACGCGCTGCCGTTGCCCGCCGGACAACTGGGCGGGGTAGGCGTCGAGTCGGTCTCCGGGAAACTTCGTGAGCTCGACGAGTTCCCCGAGCCGGGCCTCGATCCACGCATTGCCCCGGCCCAGGTGACGTGCCATCAAGACGACGTTGCCGCGTGCCGTCAGGTGCGGGAAGAGGCCGCCGTCCTGCACCACGAATCCGATCTCCCGGCGTATCATGCGGGCGGCGTCCACCGTCATTGGCCGACCGCGAAACAACACCTCGCCCGCGTCGGGCTGCACGAGGCCGACCATGAGCCGGAGCAGCGTCGATTTGCCGCACCCCGACGGCCCGATCAGGACCGTCGTCTTGCCCGAGGGGAGGGCGAGGTCCGTCGGGTGGACCGCGACGGTGCCGCGGTAGGATTTGCTGACGCCGGCGAGCTGGAGCATGAGTAGGTATCGGGTGAAGGGCGAGGCGATGAACGTCAGCCGTTAGCATAGGAAGTGGAGGACGATTCGGGCAGGAAGACCTCTTCGTGCCCGAGTTCGATCGGAGCGTGCGGATTCTCCTGTGCGCATCACCCTCGCACGCCGCAGAATCTGGCCGTACCTCGAGGCGTTCGATCGGCGGACCGACCTGCGCGGGGAGGTCATGACTCGCGATCAGATCGGTGCGGGTACGAACTGTTGGTGCAGGATGTCGTACCACACCTTCAAACGATCAACGATGGCGTCGATGGCGGCCCGATCGAGGTCGTAGAACTCCCCCGGCGGGAGGAATCGTAGTTTTGCACCCTGGGCTTCGACCAGCGGTTCAGCTACCCAGGCGTAGAAGGCACGGTTCTCCCGGACGTTCACGACGAAGACGCACGCTGGAAGGTAGATCGCTCGGTTCGGAGGCTGAAAAAGCTCCTTCACGCCCTGCATCCATTCCGCCTCGTCCGAAGAGGTCGTTCCCTTCACCCGAACCACGAACAGTCTAGTGGAGAAGGGACCGCCCGCATCATCCACCGCGACGAGGAAGTCCACGCCGCCTTCGGTCTTGTTCTTGTTTTGGACGTGAACGTCCTTCCTGGATGTCAGGAGCAGCCCGGCAAACGCCTCGCTCCGCTCGGCAACGAACCAGGGGATTTTCTCAGTGGTCATGTCGCGCTCCTATTCTCGAAATCGCGAAGCGGCCAGCACCATGTCGCGATTCGACCAAAAGGCATGAAACTCGTCTTGGAGCTGGCGTAGGGTGTCGCAGGAAATCGGGAACCTCGTCGTCAAGCTCGCCACATGAGGGCGAGGGTCGTTAACGGAGAGGAGATATCCTACTTTCATCGTCTCCACATCTATGCCCACGACGTAGCTGGGTGCGGGGCATGCCACCATGCGATCGATGTCATCCTGGGAGACCTGAACCTTCAGGCGAACCGGATCTTTTGTGTACCCCTGTAACGTGGCTTTTACCTGGACGAAGAAATAGTACGCGGGGTGATCGACGAGTTCGATGATGAAGTCGAAGGTCGGGTATTTGTCGCCGAGAAAGCGGGGCCGAAAGTACGGCTCGGGTCGCCCACATAACTCTGTCATCAGGATCGGGAAGAGCCACTGGCCACGCTCTCCTATGTCATCTCGAGCCATTCGACTCCCCGCAGCGTGAACTACTCGGACGAACGGACTGTTTAGAAAATTGTATCTCGCAGTCTGTTGGGCGAGAAGCCCAGGGGCGAACTCCTTGAAATCCTCCGACACATTCCTCCGAACTAGGATATTGTTCTGGACCGCCTCCCTGCCCCGATTCCGCCGTCCGTGCCGATCCTCCTGCCCGCATTCCCCCCGCGCGCCCCACATTCCGCGCACATCGGCTGAAACTCCCCGCCCCGGTTGGTCGATACAAGAGGCGAGTCTAACCGCGCCAACGGCGAGGAGGTGGAGCTTGTCTCGTGAGTACAATGTCGTGGCGCTCATCAAGGGCGATGAGAAGTACGTCTACGTCTACGACGACGACAGTCGCGCCTCGCTGATCGAGACGTTCCACCAGCACGCGGCGCACCCGGACTTGGCCCTCAACTGGTTCGACGCGGTCGTCCTGACGCAGAAGGCCGAGGAGCAGGCCGAGACCGCCCCGCCGAGCCTGGCACCCGTGAGCCACGAGCCGCGCCCGCGCATCTGACCCGCCCCCCCGATCGACCCCGAAGAGTGACCCAATGCGAGAGAGCCTGTCCGACTTCCTGCGACACCTCGGGGTCGAGAAGAATTCTTCGGCCCACACCGTGAAGTCCTACCGCGAGGATCTCACGCAGGGCGTCGATTTCTTCTGCGAACGCCTCGGCAGCCCGACGGCCCGCCCGACGCAACTATCGACGCGCGTCCTGCGGGCCTACCTCGCCTGGCTGCACGAGCAGGGGTACGCCCGCAGCACGATCTCCCGTCGCCTCGCGTCGCTCCGCTCGTGGTGTCGGTATCTCTGTCGGCAGGGAGTGCTGACGAGTAACCCCGCGCTGGGGTTGCGCGGCCCGCGTCAGGAGACGAGGCTGCCCAAGTTCATCGGCCAGGAGGACATGGGCAAACTGCTGACCGCCCCGGCGACCGAGGGGCCGCTCGCCCTCCGCGACAAGGCGATGCTCGAGACGCTCTACTCGGCGGGCCTCCGCGTCAGTGAGCTGACCGGCCTCGACGTGACGGACCTCGACCTCGACGAGGGGCTTGCCACCGTTCGCGGCAAGGGCCGGCGCGAACGCCTCGCCCTCTTGGGACCGCCCTCGGTCGACGCGCTGCGGGCCTGGCTCGCCGTCCGCGAGGGCGTCGGCAGGGGGGCGAGTCAGTCGGCGGTGTTCCTCAACAAGCACGGCACCCGGCTCTCGACGCGGAGCGTCGCCCGCATGCTCGACGGCTACGTTCGGAAGACGGGACTCGACCCCACGTCCAGCCCGCACACCCTCCGACACAGCTTCGCGACGCACCTGCTCGACGAGGGGGCCGACATCCGCAGCGTGCAAGAATTGCTCGGCCACCGCAGCCTGGCCACGACGCAGATCTACACGCACGTGACGACGCAGAAGCTCCGCGAAAGTTACGACAAGAGCCACCCCCGCGCATGACCCGACCATGATCCGACGGCAGGAGACAAAGGAATGAACGCGATCTGCCAAGTCCGGGCGTGCCCCGGTCCAGATCCACGTCGCATCCGCCGCCCCTCGGCGGTCCTTCTGGTCGCCTGCGCGCTGGTCTTCTTCGTGCCCGCACTCGCCCACGCCGAGCCGGTCCGCTGGCGGACGGACTACGGTACGGCGCTCAAGGAGGCGACCGCGAAGGGCGTCCCCCTGCTGGTCAACGTCGGGTCGGCCGATTGCTTCTACTGCGTACAACTCGACAAGCGGACCTTCATCGACGAGGAGATCAGCAAGATCCTCAACACGCGGTTCGTGCCCCTGAAGCTCGACGGCAACAAGAATCCGACGCTCACCCAGGCACTCAAGGTCGAGAAATATCCGACCCTGATCTTCGCCAGCCCCGAGGGGAACATCTTGGGCTACCGCGAGGGGTTCATCGAGATCGCCCCCTTCAAGGAGCAGCTCGTCAAGGTGCTGACCGCCGTCGCCACCCCCGACTGGATGCAGCGCGACTACGAGGCGGCCGGCAAGGCGATCGACAAGAAGGAATACGGGCGGGCGGTGACGCTCCTCAAGAGCGTCGTCGAGGACGGTAAGAGCCGACCCGTGCAGGTCAAGGCGCGACAGTACCTCGAGGCCGTCGAGAAGCAGGCCGGCGAGCACGCGACCAAGGCGAAGGCGCTCGCCGACAAGGGCATGAACGACGAGGCGATCGCGGCGCTCGAGACGCTGGACAAGACGTTCCCCGGAACGCAGGCGGCCCGGCGCGGGTCACAGTTCCGGCTCGAGCTGACGAGCCGGGGCAAGACGGTCGGCGACCGCGAGAAGCAGGCGCGGGAGATGCTCGCCCAGGCCCGCGAGGACCACAAGGCCCAGCGCTTCCTCTGCTGCCTCGACCGCTGCGAGCAACTCTCGACCGACTTCGGCGACCTCCCCGAGGGGCGGGACGCCGACAAGCTCTCGACCGAGATCAAGGAGAACACCGAGTGGGCCGCCAAGGCCGCCGACCAGCTCGGCGACCGGCTGTGCATCCTGTACATCGCCCAGGCCGACGCCTGGCTGAAGAAGGGCCAACCCCAGCAGGCGATCCTACACCTCGACCGCCTGGTGAAGTTCTACCCCACGAGCCGCCACGCCGACCTCGCACGCGGCAAGCTCGCACGCCTGCGCGGCGGGCCGGAGGTGCCGGGGGAGAAGTAGGGACCGTTGATTCGGAGCGGGCTATCCCGTCGATCGAACACCATGATCGTCTCGAGAGATCGAGATCGTGGTCGCACCTCATTCCACCTCTCCGGACTTCACGCGAACGAAGACGTGCCGGCCTACACCTCTCGCCTTCCGGGGGAGGAAGTCGAGTGGCCTGCCCAGCTTGGGGAAGCTCTGGAGCAATACGGTCAACCGATCCCCTTCGAGTTGGCAGATCGACGGGTAGGTCTCCCCATTCGCGTGGCCGCCTACCACGGTCAGGTCGAGCGTCGCCGGCTTCTGGGTTGAGTTCAACTTGTAGGTCCAACTCCCCGAATTCCGCTTTCCCTTCGTGAAGAGGGTGATGGTGTTTGGCTTGATGACCCAGTGGAGCCGAATGGGTTCTTCGGCTGCGGACCGATCGACGCCTTCGGACTCGACGGAAACCTGCTTCCAGGTGCCCAGGATGTGATCGCGTTCCGTTTTTCCCCTCTCTCGGTAAACGGGAGCTGGGGCACCCGTCGATATACCGGCACAGGCAATGGCCACGAGGAATAGAGCGGGGAGTCGGCGATCCTTCACTTCGAGCATGGTATTTTCGCTTCCGTCACAAGTCGGCTTACTGTAGGGTTTTTCCGTCGCGTGGTGAGTATACCAGAACCTGTCGCCAATTCACAAACGACGGTTACACTTCTAGTTACAGTGACCAACCGCCACTCTGACCTTGCATTCGGCAAGCGCGCTCGCTTGCGCGGCGGGCCGGAGGTGCTGGGGGGAGAAGTAGAGAGGGGAGGAGGGGAACTCTTTCGGGAGGGGCATACGAGCGGAGGACTAAGCCCGACGCGCAAGCGAGGGATGGCTTTCACGTCCCCGTCGTGGCCTGCTTCCCTCGCTTGCGCGTCGGGCTTAGATATCCCAGACGATTGCACCTCCCGAAAGATTTGCCACACCCGAGAGGGGAGGAGGGAAACTTTGGTGTTGGAATCAGTGAATGATCTTTGATACGATTTCTGTATGGAAACGATCAACTCCACACCGCTCTCGATCGACCTCGTCGGCTTGCCGAGTGAGGCGATCCGTGTCGTCGAATCGTTGGTGTCCCTGCTGAAGGCTCAGTCAGGGCTACCCGAGTCGAAGGCCAGGCTCTCCTCAGAGGAATGGGTCAAGAATCTCGAGGAGTGGGCCGCGAGTCATCCACGACTCGACCGTGTTCTCGACGACAGCAGGGAGAGTATCTACGCGGGATGTGGTGAATGAA
>JANXSH010001210.1 GCA_025356615.1 Planctomycetia bacterium
GTGTTGTCTCCGAGCCGCTCCAATCCTCAACCAGAACCGATTGCCGCCCACACCTCCTCCCGCTATCGTACCCTCTCCGCCCCGATCGCCCTCCGCAAGAGAACCGCGCGTGCTACGCATCAACGATGTCCCCCTGGACGACACCTTCGCCGAGGCGTTCGGCATGACCGCCGTCCGGCTGATCGTCACCGCCGTCACTTCCGAGTGGGCGGCGATCGCCGCTACCGAGGCGGCGGGGTACGCCTCGTCGGTTATCGGCTGCGACGCGGAGATCGGCATCGAGCGGACGATCCCCCCGGAGGAGACACCGGACGGCCGGCCCGGCGTCAGTCTGCTGATGTTCGCCTTCAGCCGCGACGCGCTCCAGAAGTCCGTCGTCAACCGCGTCGGCCAGTGCATCCTCACTTGCCCGACGACGGCGTGCTACAACGGCCTCGACGGCCCCAAGGACCGCGCCATCCGCATCGGCGGCAACCTCCGCTTCTTCGGCGACAGTTGGCAGTTCTCCAAGATGCTCGACGGGAAGCGATACTGGCGCGTCCCGGTCATGGACGGCGAGTTCGTCTGCGAGGACTTCTTCAGCACGGTCAAGGGGGTCGCGGGCGGTAACTTCCTCATCATGGGCACGACCCAGAAAACCGCCCTGGAGGCGGCCTCGGCGGCGATCGCGGCCATCCGCACGGTGCGCGGCGTCATCTCGCCGTTCCCCGGCGGGATCGTCCGCGCCGGCAGCAAGATCGGCAGCCGCTACAAGAAGCTCAAGGCCAGCACCAGCGACGCCTACTGCCCCACCCTCCGAGGCATGGTCAAGAGCAAGCTCGAGGACGGCGTCGGCGCGGTCTACGAGATGGTCATCGACGGCGTCGATCAGGCCGCCGTCGAGCAGGGCATGCGCGTCGGCATCACCGCCGCCTGTCGGCCCGGCGTCGTCCGCATCACCGCCGGCAACTACGGCGGCAAACTCGGGCCGTTCCACCTGCACCTGCACCGCCTGTTCGGCTGACCCGACATGCTCCGACTGACCTACATCGGCACGACCACGGTTCCCGTCGAGGCGGAGGCAATCCGGCCCGACACCCTCGCGGGGAAGTCCAACGCCGAGATCGCGGCGCTCCGCGTGCAACACGGCAACGCCTCGGCCCCGTTGGGCGAGTTCTTCCGCGTCGAGGGCAGCGCCGACGACGGGGCGGTCACGCTCGAGGGCGACTGTAGCCGGGTCAAAATGCTCGGCGCGGGCATGGCCGGCGGCAGCCTGACGATCCGGGGCGATGCCGGCATGCACCTCGGCGCGGAGATGACCGGCGGCGAGATCCGCGTCCACGGCAACGCCGCCGACTGGGTCGGGGCCGAGATGCGCGGCGGTAAGATCCACGTCCACGGCAACGCCGGGCACCTCGTCGGCGCGGCCTACCGGGGCAGCCGATTCGGCATGCGCGGCGGGGCGATCCTGGTCGAGGGCAAGGCCGGCGACGAGGTCGGCATCGGCATGCGGCGGGGCCTGGTCGTCGTCGGCGAGGTCGGCGACTTCGCCGGCGCTTCGCTCATCGCGGGCACCGTATTCGTGTTCGGCCCCTCCGGGATCCGCGCCGGCGCGAGCATGAAGCGCGGCACCGTCGCCTTCTTCGGCCCGCCGCCCGAGATCCTACGCACGTTCCGCTACGCCTGCACCTACGAGCCGATCTACCTGTCGCTCTACCTGCGCCAGTTGCACGCCTGGGGCTATCCGGGCGTCGCACAATACCTGAACGTGCGCTGGCATCGCTACTGCGGCGATCGGGTGAGCCTGGGCAAGGGCGAGATCCTGGTCCGCGAGGTGACCTAACCAAAGGGTTGCTGAGAGTGAGGAATACCGTCATGAGCCTAAAATGCCTAATCGATATCCGAGACTATCGTGTTCGGCTGCCTCACAGGGCAATCGCATCAAGATAGGAAATTTGGGAAGGGAGGGTGGACGCTGAGGGCGTCTTGCCCAAAATAAGGGCCTCTATCTCTGTCAAGGAGTTGACCCATGTCCCAGCCCCAGACGCCGCCCCTGCTCTCGTCCTTCTCCGACCTCGCCGACCCCCGCGTCGAGCGCGCCCGCCACCACGAACTCCTCGA
>JANXSH010001227.1 GCA_025356615.1 Planctomycetia bacterium
CGGAGCGAGGCCCACGCGGATCGGCGATGTCGCCCTTCCCCCTGAGCGGCGCTGCCGGTGATCCGCGTGGGCCTCGCTCCGCTCGACCCACCCTACGAATCGAAACCGGAAGATGAGACGAACCATGCAACCCACCCCCGACTTCGACAAATCCGGTGGCCTGCTGCCGGCGATCGCACAGGACATCGACACGAAGCAGGTCCTCATGCTCGCGTGGATGAACCGCGAAGCCTACGAAGAGACCCTCCGCACGCATCGCGCGGTCTACTTCAGCCGCAGCCGCAACCGCCTGTGGCGTAAGGGCGAAGAGAGCGGCAACGTGCAGGAGGTCCACGCCGTCTACCTCGACTGCGATGCCGACACGATCCTCTTGGAGGTGCGCCAGATCGGTGGGGCGGCGTGCCACGAAGGCTTTGCCAGCTGCTTCTTCCGTAGGATAACACCGGACGGCTGTGAAGTGATCGGCGAACGCCTCTTCGACCCCGCGATGGTGTACAAGAAATGACCCAGATCCTCAAACTCGGTATCCCCGCAGGCAGTCTCCAGGAGGCGACCGGCGAGCTCTTCCGCAAGGCGGGATACAAGATCACCTTCGGCTCGCGCAGCTACTATCCGGGCATCGACGACCCGGAGATCCAATGCACGCTCCTCCGCGCCCAGGAGATGGCCCGCTATGTCCAGGACGGCTCGCTCGACTGCGGCCTGACCGGCCTCGACTGGATCCGGGAGAACGATGCCGATGTGCATGAGGTCGCCGAGCTGATCTTCTCGAAGGTCAGTCGCCGGCCCGTGCGCTGGGTTCTCGCGGTGCCGAACGACTCGCCGATCCAGGGCGTGCAGGATCTCCAGGGCAAGCGCATTGCCACCGAAGTGGTGAACCTCACCCGGCGCTGGCTCGAAAGTCACGGCGTGACGGCCCAGGTCGAGTTCAGTTGGGGCGCGACCGAGGTCAAGCCGCCCCGCCTCGCCGACGCCATCGTCGAAGTGACCGAGACGGGTTCGTCGCTGAAGGCGAACAACCTCCGCATCGTCTGCGACCTGCTGCAAAGCACGACGCGATTCATCGCCTGCCATGCCGCCTACGCCGACCCCTGGAAGCGCGCGAAGATCGACGACATCGTGTTGATGATCCAAGGCGCGCTCGCCGCCGAGGGCAAGGTCGGCCTGATGCTCAACGCGAGAAGGGCAGACCTCTCAGCGGTGTTGGCGCTCCTACCCGCACTCCAGAACCCGACGATTTCCGCCCTGTCGGACCCCGAATGGGTCGCGGTCAACACGATCATCGACGAGAGTACCGTCCGGCACATCGTGCCGCGCCTCAAGCAGGCCGGGGCACGCGGGATCGTGGAGTATCCGTTGAGCAAGATCATCGATTGAGTGCGGTCCTTTGCATGAGGCGTCCGAGGGACGCGGCGGCGTCCTGTGTGAATGGCGAGGCCGGGTCGCCCCCGGCGAGGCGTTTCAGAACGCGCCGTGCCGCGTCTGTGTTCATCCGCTCGAGCGCGGCGAGGGCACGATAGGCCCGCAACTCGTCCTTGGCGTAGCCGTCCGTTTCCAGGGTCCGCAGCAGTCGGCGAATCCGCTGGCGTTTTTCGAGTGAGGGTTCCTCCTCCAGCGCCTCTCGCAGTGCCAGCTCGACAGTGCGACCGGCATTCGCCAGAGCCTCACTACCGGCTTCGCGCTTCTCGAATTCTTCCGCGTCGAGATCCCTGATCCATCGGACGATGTCCTCTTGCTTCGCAACCGTCGGGGGCCGAAGGCGTCGCTCGAGGTAGGTCGAGGCGCGAACGGGTTCCAGGGCGAGGGCGCGAACTGCGCGGTAGGCCGGGCCTGGATCTGGGTTCCCGAGGGCGGTCCACGCCTGTGCGAGATCCAGAGGGAGGCGCGGGAGGACAGGGGCGGGGCGGAGGGCGTGGAGATCCCAGATCAGGGCCGTGGAGTCCTGCTGGCCCGAAGCGAGCACTTTTCCGTCGGGAGAGAAGATGAGACTCGTGACCTCCGCTCCCTGCAACCCCACGAGTTTGCCTATCGAAGTGCCGTCGAGCATATCCCAAAACCGAATGACTGTGTCGTCCAGATCGACTGTGGCGAACATCCTTCCGTCTGCGGAGAGGGCGGCCACCCGCTTTCTGCCAGGCATCTCGAAGAGCAATTTTCCTGTCAGGATCTCCCTGATGCCCAACTCCTTCAGGCCGAAATTCGCGGCCAGCCTTCCGTCACGCGAGAAAGGCAGATTGTGGCGACTGTCGAAGTGCCGGGTGCGCTTTCCGGAGGCGACATCCCAATGGCTCGTACTTTCGCCGCTCGTCACCAGCGTCCGGCCGTCGCCCGCGAAGGAGGCCCTACATTCCGACTTCTCCTCCGGCAGGGTGTGGACTACCATGCCCGTCCGCACGTTCCAGAGTTTGACCTGACCGACTTGCCGACCAGCCCTGTTGTAGTAAGAATGCCCAGAGGCGAGAGTGTTACCGTCGGCTGAAAACGCCACGGAAGTCGGGTTCCCTGACTGAACCTCCAACTTCCGTAACAGGGTTCCGGCTCGCAGATCCCATAGTCGAATCGCAGGGCCGTACCAAACGGTCGTGACGAGGACAGTCCCGTCAGGCGAAATGGCCAGTTCTTTCGCCCCTTGGACGTGACCTCCGAACTCCCGTTGGAGCCGACCTGTGCCGGAATCCCACATGCGCACGACAGAATCACCTCGCATCCACGCGGAGGTAACGACACTCTTGCTGTCTGGCGTGAACACCAGGTTACTCACATAACTCATATGACCAGGGGCAACGAATACCTCTCTCTTCGCGACCAAGTCGAGACGGCGGAGGTGGTGCGGCCCGTTGATGCTGCCGAAGATGGCCGTCCGGCCATCGGGCGTGAAATCGACCCCATAAATGATATGCTGGTCGTCCTCCCACAAGGTAGTGCCCTTCCCGGTGCGCAAATCCCAGCGCGTCAAACGCATGGGGTGCGACACGCCGAGCAATGACTTGTCGTCGTCGATGAAACGGAGGTCATGAGACCATACGTGTTCCACGGCGATTCGTCGAGTCTGCTTCCGGGCCGTCACGTCCCAGATGCGAATCGTCTTGTCGTAAGCGGCTGATGCCAGCGTCTTGCGGTCCGCCGAGAACGTGAGTCCTCTGACGGCCGCTTCGTGCCCCAGGAGGCGGCCTTTCTCTCGTCCGGTTCGCGGATCCCACAGGACGATCTCGCCGTCTTCCCTGCTGGAGGCCAGCGTCCGGCCATCGGGCGCGAAGGCCACCGTCCCGGAACATTTCTCGTCGGACAGTTCCCTTTCTTGGATACCTTTCGCATGATCCCAGAGAGTGACACCGGCTTTGTAACTGGACACGGCCAAAGTTTTTCCGTCGGGGGAAAAGGCCATTTGCACCACCCCTTTCGGCAGGACGATGGTGTTCGACAACTTCCCCGTTCTCGTGTCCCACAGTCGCACGGTGCCTGCGGAATTACTGCTCGCGAGAGTAGTGCCGTCTGGAGAGAGCGCCAGGCTCTGCACTCTGCCCCCTTTACCTCTCAGCACGGCACGGCGCTTCCCCGATGGGAGTTCCCAAAGGTACACGTCCTTGTCGCCGACGCTCGCCGCTGCCGCGAGCTTGCCGTCTCGCGACAAGACGACGAAGTTGATGAAGTCGGGTTGACGCAACCGATACGTCCCCAGCCGCGCGATGGCCCCCTGCGGCAGAGGGTCGCCCAGCAGATCGACACGGAGCGGAGGCGGTGCCGCGCCTCGAGCGGAGGCCGCGACAACGAGGAACAGACATCCGACGAGTCGCATCATGTACATGGCACACATCCATGAGGGTGGAGGCACATCAATTATTCGTCGGCGATAGGGGCATTTCCAGCGGCTCGAGCCGAGTCACATGGATGAGATCGACGACGGCGTACCGCTCGAGGATCGCTTCGCTCTGCCCCGCAGGAGGGATACCGATCACCGCGATTCGTGGTCCGATCATGCACAGGTCGGGACGACGAACGTCGTAGGTGCCGCCGTCGGTCACGAAGACACGGAATGGGCGGAAGGGGACCATGCGTAACGCTGCACGAAGATCGTTCATGGTCATGGTCGCGCTCCTCGGATAGAGTATTGCTCTACCTCATTTATGATTGTAACTACAACTGCGATGAACGATATACCTACTCGACAGAATCCGAGAGATCGTCGCTGGCATCCAACGGGTCGTTGCGTTCATCTTCTCCAAACTGAGGGGATCGTGGAGTACCCGTCGAGCAAGATCATCGATCGAGTAACATCGACTTCCGCCGAGGAGCAACGCCAATGAGTGACAGCCCCGAGCCGGTCGAACTTGCCTCCACCCAGGAAACGCGCTGTTGCGTCGTCGGCGGTGGGCCAGCGGGGATGATTCTCGGGTTGCTCCTGGCGCGTGGAGGCGTGCCCGTCACTCTGCTGGAATCGCACCCCGACTTCGACCGCGACTTTCGCGGGGACACCGTTCACCCTTCCACGTTGGAACTCCTCGACCAGCTCGGCCTCGCCGAGCGCCTGCACCAATTCCCCCACGGCAAGGTTCGCGCGCTTCGGTTGCGAACGAAAGGCGGGACGATCACCCTCGCCGACACCAGTCGATTGCGTACGCGCTTTCCCTACATCCTGACCCTACCCCAGGTGAAACTTCTTAATCTGCTGGCGGAGGAGGCCAGCAAATACCCCCACTTCCGCCTCGTGATGGGGGCCAACGTCCAGCGGCTCGTCGAGGACGGCGGTGCCGTTCGTGGCGTCCGCTACCGCGACACCGAAAACCGCTGGCACGAGGTCCGATCGACGCTGACCGTCGCTGCCGATGGACGGTTCTCGAAACTTCGCCACCTGGCCGGGATCGAGTCGGTGAAGACGGCCCCGCCGATGGACGTGGTCTGGTTCCGCCTGCCCAATGGCGCAAACGACGCGGGTGAGGGGGCCGAGTTCTATGCCGGCGGGGGGCACCTGGTCGTCCTGCTCGACCGGGGCGACCAGTGGCAGGTCGGGTACGTCATCCTCAAGGGGAGTTTCGCCGCCGTGAAGGCCGCCGGCGTCGAGGCACTCGGTCGGTCGCTCGCGGAACTGGTCCCCTGGTTGGCCGACCGCGTCGATCAACTCCGGGACTGGAAACAGACGGCGGTCCTCAACGTCGAGTCGAGTCGAGTGACCTGCTGGCACAAGTCCGGCCTCCTGCTGATCGGTGACGCGGCCCATGTCATGTCGCCGGTGGGCGGAGTGGGCATCAACGTCGCGGTCCAGGACGCGGTCGAGGCGGCGAACCTGCTGACCGACCCGCTCCGGCGCGGCGTCGTGACCGACCGGGATCTCGCGGCCGTCCAGAAGGGACGCGAGTTCGCGGTCAAGATGGTCCAGCGCATCCAAGGTGTCATCCAGAAGCGTATCGCCGGGGCGGCGTTGGCACCCGGTCAGGCGTTCGCGGTGCCTTGGTGGTTGCGGCTGCTCACCAAGATTCCCATCCTCCGCGACATCCCGGCGAAGATGGTCGCGTTCGGCCCCCGCCGAGTGCGCCTCCGAGTCGAGGCGCGCCCCGTGGCATGACGGGATAACGCCACACCCAAGTGGGCACATCACAATGGGAATTCAAGATGAGTGATCGGATAACGATCACTCACTCTCGATGATTTCTCGTTCCGGCGCAATCTTTCCTCGCTCCCGGCTCGTCGTTCTTTCTGAGAGGCTGTCCTCGCGGGCAGCCCTCGACCAACCCCGTATAGGAGAACGACCGGATGCGCCATCTGTGGAAACTGGCCCTCGGGCTATGCCTGACGGCCTTCCTGGCGACGGCCTCCGCCGAGCCTGCCAAGGCCGAAAAAGCGACGTGCGGCTCGCACGGCACCACCATCGAGTTCGTGGACACCCCCAACGACGCCGCCAAGCAGGCCAAGAAAGAAGGCAAGCTGGTCTTCGTACTCCATGTATCGGGGTACTTCGAAGACCCGCGCTTTACCTGAAACAATGCCGAAGCGCTCCGTGTGGGCGCTCTGAACAATGCCGAGGTCGGCAAGTACATCAACGAGTACTTCGTCTCCTCGTTCCAGAAGGTCGCCACCTTCCGCATCGTCGGTGCGGCCAAGCAGGGCGGCAACGTCGCCGCTTACTTCTGCGCGCCCGATGGCCGAGTATTGCACGTCGTCGCCGGGCCGGTCAACGCGGCAACGATGTTGCGCGAATCCAAGTGGGTCGTCGATACGGCCAAGACCGCCATCGCCGAGAGCAAGGGCGATGGCGGGAGGTTCAAGGCGATCTTCCGCACCGCCCACGCCAAGAGGCTCAAGGACGACTTCGGCCTCATCGTCACGCCCGTGACGTTCGATGCCCCCGAGCCTGACCCCAAGAGCGCGCTGACCTACAGCGACCCGACGGGCCAGCCGCTCGCGCCGAAACTGCCGCCGCCGCCGATCGACGGGCCGGATGTGACGCTCCGCGCCGAGGAAATGAAGGCGAAGCAGACGGCTGCCGGAGGGGCTCCCGGCGCGGCGAGGATGCTCGACCGCAAGGGCCGAGGCTGGGTTCTCGGCACGCAAGGCCGGGTCCACATGATTATGGCCGCCCACTCGATGGTGAAGATCGAAAAGGTTTACGGTAGCGTGTTCGAGAACATCCTGGGCGAGAAGATATCGACGAAGCCCGTCGAAGTCGTCAAGCCGTTCTCGTGGATGAACAAGGACGGCAGCCGGGTCAAGGCCGAGGTCATCAAGCAGGGCGGATGAGTTCGCCCTCTGGTCAACCATTCCGAAAGCCGCGACGTGTCGATCGACTCGTCGCGGCTTTCGTCGTAAAAGGGACCGAATCGGACACCATTCGGTCTTGCCCTCT
>JANXSH010001228.1 GCA_025356615.1 Planctomycetia bacterium
GCAGTCACCTCGGATCGCAGCCAGCGCGACCTGAGCCTTGAACGCCGCCGAGTAGTTCTTCCGCTGTCGTCCCATTTCGTTCCCCTTTCTTGGGCCACTCGATAGCTTATCGAGTGGTCCAGTTATCGGGGTCCACTATACCCGAAAGAATCGTCGAGAACTGCATTCAGCAAGTATCGATTGATACGGTCATGGATATTCCACGTCTCGATAAGTTGATCTTCCATGAAAGCCTCCATTCGAGTGTGAGATGCCGTCGGGCTGGCTGACCTGTGTTTGGGGCTGCTGAACCGCAATGCGTTCGTACATGTGGAGTGACCTAGGCGTAAGACGGTCGAGGACAGCGTCCAGAGACGCTATGCTTGGCCGGGCCGAGCGTCATCCAACTCGGGGGCTTCTTGCTGCGGCTCGACTCGGATCCTGCTTGGCCTTCCGAGACGGGGGCTGAGGACCATGCCGGGCAGTACCGGAATGGCCGGACTCGTGAAGGCTTGCACGGGAGTCATACCTGCTTGATAGGTTTCGGCTGAAGAATCAGGGTCGGGAATAGCCGCACTCATGTTGGACCCTCACCTGATGTAGCAGCAACGGAGCGTCGCACACCCATGTAGTATCGCAGAAGAGCAGGATCAGTGATCTGTGCCGTGTGCGGCCTCGATCCCCTCTGACTTGACCCTTTTCGTGGGCATCGTCTGAAGTAACGCACGCAGGATCGCATTGACATCCTGCGAACTGTGGAAGAACTCTGCGACCTCCGGCTCCAGCAGGATGACCCGGCCCCCTTTTTTTAGACCCGAGGCAAAGCGATTTGGCTTGGCCTGTCGGTAATCCAGATCATATTCTGGACGCAATTCGTCACTCATTACCTCGACCTCCCATTGGATTGTTTTCATGATTCTTTCGCTCACGCGGCGTTGCGATCCTCGCGCTAATTATCCCCACCGCCTCTTCTCGCTCGGTGAAACTGACGATCAACAATCGATTCCGATCCGAGTGTCCCACGATGATCTCGCGAACTTCATCCTGCGAATGATCCGCGTCAGGAAAGATGGCGGCCAAGGGATCCATGAAGATCGTCGCAGCCTCATCGAAGGATACGCCATGTTTTTGCTGATTGGCCAACGCCTTCGGTTCATCCCACTCGAAAGTCGGTTCCATGTCAAGAACCTTTCCTTGCTGGCTACGGCTCGAACCCATATGCCGCGAGTTGTGCGAAGTCCAACTCGAACACCTCGTCTTCCGCCAAATGGTTGACTAACAGGCGAAGCCGCCGAAGTTCCTCTTCCAACTCGAAAATCCGCTCGCACACCTTGCGAACCTCTTCCATCTGCTCACCGGAGATGTCCGAATCCGGATGGAGTGGGGCGGCATCGGCCGGGTTCCGATACCGGACTCGCCCGCCGAGGGATCGGATCAGAAGCGATCGGACCATCGCACGGTCGTTCGAGAACTCCTCTAGCGAGAGGTTTCGGCGGGCGAGTCGCTGCTGGAGTTGCTCGACCCGCTTGCCGACCGCAACCTTGATATCACGGCCCGTCTTCTTGAACCGCAAGCCTTTCGCCACGGTCTTGCCTCCACACTTCTGACTGATCGTTCTGCTCACCCCATTCCTCTTCACCCTATTCCGCCTCCCTTGCCCGGTCAACGAAAATGATCCCCCGTTTTTGAGCGAGCCTCCCGCATCCTGCCTTCGTCCGAATCTTCCGAAACGATCCTGATCCGCACTGTATCAGCGAGCCGCTCCTCCCCGATCCGCGTCACGCGCAGCCCGGCGCGAGGTATCTCGACCCCGCCCCGACTCCGATAGCCCTCCTCGTAGGCAGCCTCGAACTCGAGGATCGTCTCCCCCGATCTGTCCAGTATCCGCAGCCCTCCTTGCGGCCCGGCGGCGAGGAGCCATGTCCGCGAGGCGAGATCGACTCGGCCCGCGAGGGGTGCCCAGTCGAAGGCCGCCAGGAACTCGCGTCGGCTGCCGGGTAGCGTGTGGCGGAAGACGAAATCCGCCGACACGCGACCGGCGTCGGCAAGACTCACGCTCCCCTGACGGCCCGGCCCGATGGCGGCGACGGGGATGCCGGGGATGTCGAAGTCGGCGACGAGGTCGCTCCCTAGGAGGCGGAGCCGTTGTTCGGCGATGGCGGCGCTGAAGGCGAGGCTGGCGACGAGGGGCGTGCCGTCCGGTTCGACGGTCGCCTTGGCCCCGCCGAGCGGGCGGTCGAGGTAGACCGCCGCGCCGAGTTCCTGACGCTCCTCGCGGTGGTGCAGATCCTCGACGCCCTGCCGGAGAATGCGGAGGGCAATGGGGCCGAGCAGGTCGAACGTCGGCTCGCCGTGGAAGAGGTAGACGCGACGCCGGGCGGGTTGGAGGATCTGTTCCTCGCTGACGCGCGGCATGCCCTCGGGGTAGACGCGCATCCGTTCGCCGGGGGAGGTGGGCACCTCGGGGACGGGATGACCCTCGTAACGTCGTCGCAGGACGACCGCCTGGCGCAGCGCCCGACGGCGGAGTCGGTTCGTCTCGAACAGCTCAGGTGTTTGCTCGATCCGGGCGAGGTAACGCCGGAACACGAGGTCGAGCAGCAGGGCGTCGGGGTAGTTCGCCCCGCGATGGTGGAACGTCACGAGGTCGTAGGCCGTCAGGTGTCGGCCCAGGAGACGCAATAGGGACGAATGGAAATCGACGAGCAAGGGGAGTGGCATCCAGCCCCGCTCGACGAGCGCGTCGAGCGCGTCGAGCAGGCGGGGGACGAACGGCGTCCAGGGTGAGAGCGAGATGTCATCGAACATACGCCGAACGAGGCCGATGAGCGCCTCGGGAGAGAGGCCCGTCGCCTGCAAGGCGGAGGGGTCGCCGGTGGAGGCGCGCAGCCACGCCTCGAGGATACGGTGTCCGTGACTCTTAGCCGGGGCCAGCCAGCGCGAGAGGAGTTCGTCCGGTGAGGTGGGCGCGAAGTCGTCCGGGCCGTAGACGAGGTGCCCGAAGCTGAACGAGGGCAACGGCGTCTCGATCGGCGTCAGCGGCAGGCGCGAGCCGACGACGGCGCGCCACAGGGCGAGTTCCACTTCCCGCTCGAGGCCATCGCCGAGGTCGAACGTCGCGATCAACTCGCGGATCCACTTGCGACGCTCGCGGCTCTCGAAGACACCTCCACCGGCGTCGAAGCCTTCCCAGGCGTAGCCTTCGACGGCGCGGACGACGTGGAGTCGATTCGCCAGCGTGTCGTACTTCAGCGAGAGAAGTGCCTCGTCGGGCGGGCCGGGGATCGCGTGCAAGCCCCAGGTCTCGAACGTGTGTTGTCGGCGGGTGTGCGCCGGGTCGAGGAGCCGGCCATGGAACACCTCCCAGGGGATCCGCTCGGCCGGGTCATGACGGAACGATAGGGTCAGCCCCGGCGCGAAGAATCGGCGTGGCGACAGGAGGCGGGCGGCGAGCGTGTGCAGGTCGAGCATGGGTCAGGGTTCCGATCCGTTCCAGGCACGCCCCCAACACCATCGAATCCCGATGCAGACGAGTACGAGGTAGAGGACGACGAACGGCCATCCTATGACACCGGACCGGACGAGCCAACTCGCGCCGCCGAACGTGTGGCCGACCGTGAGGAGGACGGCAAGCCCTTCCGCAGCTCGGTGACGCCACAGCAGGACGACCGCGCTGAACAGGACGGCCCAAACGAGGGCCGCACCGATGAATAACCAGGGCGAGTACGCCAGCACCGGACGCACGAGGGGATTGCCCTCGATGGCGAGGCCGTAGTCGCCTCGCCAATACGCATCGTCCTGCCCCGCGAGTGTAAGCGTGACATCGATCGAGTAGACGACGACTGCGGGTAGGAGGAGCCAACCTCGCGCGGTCATGGGGTTGCTCAGTTGGGATAGACGAGGTCGAAATGGGGGTCGCCCGTGATCGGCCACAGCACCAGGAAGTGATGCACGAGGTCCGACACGACGAGCGCCGCCCCGATCCGCAGCACCCAGGCGCGGAAGGGACTCGTCGCGGGCATCAGGTAGGCGACGCCGACCATCAGCACGCCGATGTAACCGTGGTGGATGCGGAGGCCGAAGGTGAGCGTTTTCAGGAAGCCGGTGTCCTTGGTCGATTGCATGTCCAGGCCGAAGCGAAAGAAGCAGGTGATCCCCTCGAACAGGATCGTAAGGGCGAGGGTCCACAGGAGATCGAGTTTTCGCATCGTCGGGCCTCCACGTCAACAATAGTGTAGGGTGCATCGAGCAAAGCAAGGGCTAAGCTCGAGCCGCCAACAGTCCCTTTCAGGGTGGAGGCAACGCGAACGGGTGTGGCCCTCGCGCCGCTCGGCCCAGACCATTAAATGCAGCGAGGGGCGAGACCCAGGTCTCGCCCCTCGCCATTCTATCCTATTCGCTCAACGCCCGCCGGTGGCATAGACGGCGGGAGGGGCGGCGTTGGTCGCCGCAAGGGGAGGACCGTTAGGAGCGCCGCCCGCGTAGCCATACCCAGAAGCGGGAGGAGCGTAGCCGGAGGTGCCGTAGTAGGGGGGCGGCGTGTAACCGGGGTAGCAGCCCGAGTAGCAGCCGGGGTAGCACGGCGGCTGCATCATGATGGGGAGGAAGATCGGACCCGGCGGTAGGGCTGGCTTGTTGGGGCCGCAACCGAAGGTGATGCCGATCCCGATCCCGATCCCGTAGCTGCCGGCGCGGGCCTCGCTGGCGGCAAGAAGACCCGCCGTAACGACCATAGCAATCAGAAATTGCTTCATCTGTTCTTTCCTCGTTCCTTGGGACTCATCCGATCGCCGCTCCCCGTGAGGACGATCGGTCTCTGTCTGGAACCAATGATGCGCCATAGGGATTCGACGAGGTGAATAAAACTTTATCGGGGCAGGAGTTCGACGGGACGCGCGATGGCACCGGAAGATTAATTGGAACACCAGGAGAAAAGGTCGAATCGGGCTTGAGTTCGACCCATCTCGAGACCGGCATTTCGTGCGGATTCGAGTCGGTCGCATCAATCTGGATAAGGTGAGGTGAGTTTGGCGTGGCCGACGAGGACGCGGAAGGCGCGCGAGGAGACGAAAAGTCTTTTTGTGCGGGTAGGCCGGTCGGGTTGCCGATTCTAGGGGTGTCAAGTACGAGACTCGAGCCTGCCAAGGCCGGGTCGCGTTGGCCTCACCTATCCGCCGGGGAGCGGGGGGGTGAGGGTTCTGGGAGTGGCCGGCGGGGTATTCCCGGATCCGGTCGGGAGCAAACGTGTTAAAGGAGTCGCGATGAAGCGGATCGTCGTGATGGTCTGCGCAGTGCTCGGACTCGTCCTGAGCAGCAGCAACAGCCACGCCAGTTGGGGTCACCTGTTCTACAGCGGCTACCAGCCCTGGTACAACATCTTCGCCAAGCGTTACAAGTGTCTGACCCCCGAAGAGGAGCG
>JANXSH010000837.1 GCA_025356615.1 Planctomycetia bacterium
CGCAAGTGTCTGTTGGAACTAGCCTGCAACGAAATGACAGTGGGGATAAGGTAAGGATCGGGCGGGCAAAGAGCCGCAGCGACGAGCCTTGAGAACAAGGTGGGTAACATGTCACTCTGGGACAAAGAGGTAGCAATCCACTCGGAGCGAATCAAGAATCTCCCCAGACCGAAGCTCCAGATGTTCATGGTAGCCTGCCTGGACCATGCCTTTGCAGCCAACAACTCTTCGTTCTCGAAAACTGTTGACCCGTCTCAACTTCACATTGCTCGTGCTACCCTGGACCGTCTGTGGTCGTGCCTCCAAGATCCGGACAGCACCTCCGACTTCCAAGCTATTCTCGAGAGCTTGTACTCCATCATGCCTGGTGAAGATGACCCTGCGGACTTGGTCCCTGGGTGGTACTATACTACAGCAGTACTCGCAAGCATCATCCGAGGTATGATTGGTGACCACCTCTTGAAGGAAGCAACAACTGCGGTTGACGCCGCCTATCAATCGATTTGCGAGGATGAACTGAACAAGACTATGTTGCGAATGGGAAATGGGTTGTGTGGAGAGGAGATCACTGAGGCGGAACGAGCATCATCGATCTGCCGGAAAGAGATCGCTTTCCAGTTACAGTGCTTAACGGCGATCGAAGACGGGAGGCCAATCGTCAGAAGCAACTCCGATTAGCAAGCAAAAAGCGACCGAAAGTAGGACGCCGTGTCCACGGGAAACAATTTCACTTCGCCCCTTGGACGACCCCCATCCAGGATCCCCCTTGAACCTCCGCCTCCTCCAACTCGCCGACTCCGCGCTCCCCATCGGCGGCTACATGCATTCCTGGGGTCTCGAATCCGCCATCGCCCGGCGTCGAGTCTTCGACGCCCCCACCCTGGAGCAGTGGACGCGCGCCTGGCTGCGGCACTCCCTCGGGCCGCTCGAAGGCGTCCTCGTCGGCGCGGCGTGTCGCGGGGAGGTCCGCCGCGCTGCGGAGATCCTGACCGCCTCCCTATCGCCGCCGACGATCCGCCGGGCGAGTTTGCAGATGGGTGAGCAACTCGCCTCGCTGGGATCGACGTGGAGTTGGAGCAGCGTGGGAGTAGCGAGCTTCGAGCGCGAAGTCGATGCCGAGCATCGCCATCACGCGATCGTCTTCGGGCTGCTGGCCCAACTTGCCGGAGCCGCCGAGCGGGACACTCTCATATCCTATCTGCACCAGGCGGCTGTGGGCATGATCGGGGCCGGCGTGCGGAGCATCCCGGTGGGCCACACGCACGGCCAGCAGATCCTATCGTATCTGCACGACGACCTGACCGCGCTCGCGGCGGACTTGTGTGGGCGTGATATCGAGACGGCGGGGGCTGGATGTCCTTTCTACGAGGTGCTTTGCGATGAACAGTCTCGCCTTGGTACTCGCCTGTTCCGGTCCTGACGAACCGGCTCGCCACCGGCGTCGGCTTCCCCTCGGCGTCATGTTCCACAACGTCAAGGGCGACCCGCACCACAGCCACGACCACACCGGGCACCCCGGACCGGCGCGCTACGCCGGGAGTCGACGCAAGACGTTCACGCTCGGCATCGCCGGGCCGGTCGGATCCGGGAAGACGGCGCTCGTGGAACGCCTCTGCCGTGAACTATGGCCCGAGATCAACCTGGCGGTCATCACCAACGACATCTACACGCACGAGGACGCCGAGTTCCTGTCGCGCCGGGAGGTGTTGCCGCTCGAGCGCATCATCGGCGTGCAGACGGGCGGCTGTCCGCACACGGCGATCCGCGACGATGCCAGCGGCAACCTCAGCGCGATCGGCAACTTCGAGAGGCAGTTCCCCGGCCTGGAACTCATCATCGTCGAATCTGGCGGCGACAACCTGACGGCGGTCTTCTCGCGGGAGTTGGCCGACGTGTTCATCTTCATCATCGACGTGGCCGAGGGCGACAAGATCCCCCGCAAGGGCGGTCCCGGCATCTGCACCAGCGACCTGCTCGTCATCAACAAGACCGACCTCGCCCCGCATGTCGGGGCGGACCTCGACGTGATGCGACGGGACAGCCTGCGGATGCGCGGCGAGAGGCCATTCATGCTCATCAGCCTGCGCCAGGGCGACGGGGTGGGGGAGGTGGTCTCGTGGGTGCGGCAACAGTTCGCATCGGGAAAGAAGACTTCCTGACGCCCCCCGAATTTCGCGGCCTGCGACTCGCGTCCACGCCGACCGGACAGATCGGCGGGCTTCGCCTCGAACTGATCGCCACCGGCGGCAAGACCCGACTCGGCGCGTGCTACCAGCAGATCCCCCTCCGCGTGATGCCGGCGTTCCACTTCGCCGGAGAACCTGCGGCGCTGTTGTACGTCCTCAATCCCACGGTGGGCCTCCTCGACGGAGACGGCCACCGGATCGACCTCGTCGTCCGCGCGGGCTGCCGCGCCGTCGTCGCCGGGCAGTCGGCCAACCGCATCCACCCGGCGCAGGCGAGCTTCTCCACCCAGCAATGGCACATCCGGGTCGAACCGGGGGCCGAGCTGGTCGTCCTCCCCGGCCCGGCGATTCCCTACCGAGGATGTCGCTATTACCAGCACGCGCGCATCGACCTCGTCGGTGACGCCCGGCTGGTCTGGGGCGACATCTGGCTACCGGGGCGCTATGCTCGAGGAGACGCGGAGATCCACGCCTTCGATCGGCTGGTGCAAGATGTCGAGGTCCGGCGCGACGGGGCGCTGGTCTACCGGGATCGCTTCGACTGGCGCGGCCCCTGGTCATCGGAAGACGCTCGCTGGCACCTGGGCGACGGCCTCGCCTCCGGCAGCCTCTTCATAACCGGGGCCATGACGGTCGAGACGCCCACGGCCCTGGAACTGGCCTCGGGTGACACCCTGGTCCGCGCGTGCGGCGACCCCACGGCGACGACCGCCGAACTGGTCCGCGTCGCGCTGGGCCAGGCGGGCGCGTGGTCGAACGGCCCGGCGTGGCTGGTCGCCTCGGGGAACCTGGTGCCGAACCACTGGTTCAGCCTGGCGGGATCGTCGCTCGGAAGCGTGGCTCGAGGGGGTTAGGGACCACGATCCTCACTTGCAAGTGGCAGGTCGTCAAGCTCTGGTCCCTGACCCAGTTCAGCGAGGAGCCGGACGAGATGCTCGAGATGTGCCGCGAACGCAGCGATCGATTGGCACCTCCGCAGCAGCGCGACATTATACTGACAATTGCGGCAAGGATGACAGCGTTTCGGTACAATGAGAGTAACCTGTTCGACATCTTCATAACGATCGCCTCGACACGATGTTCGACAAAGCCTTGTGTTGCGAGAGCCTTCGAGCGTTCGCCGAGAAGATCGTCTGACCAGGATTGTTACCGAAGGGTGACGTGACAGAAAGCCATTTCTCGCAGCGATCATGCGTCATGAGGGCGTGTAGAATCGCTCGGGAATACGACCCTACTTGTCGAGCCGCAACCTGGAGCGCTAGGAATTGTATCGCGGCTCATCGGTCCGATCCGATTCCTCCCCGAGACCCAACATGCCTCCGATCACCCGCCGACACCTACTGCGCGTCAGCGCCCTCGGCCTCGCCTCCTCCCTCGGGGCGAGCGGGCCGAAGGGTCGTGCCCCCAAGATGCGGGCGAAGTCGGTCATCTTCTTGCACCAGTGGGGCGGGCCGAGCCAGCACGACACGTTCGACATGAAGCCGGCCGCTCCCGCCGAGGTGCGCGGCGAGCTGAAGCCGATTCGCACGCCGGTGCCCGGTCTCGTCGTGTCGGAGCTGCTGCCGCGCATGGCGCGCCTCATGGACCGCGTATGCCTGGTGCGCTCGCTGCGTCACACGATGAAGAACCACAACTCGGCGGGCTACTACAGCCTGACCGGCTACGCCCCGCCGACCGACGACCAGCGCCTGCGCGACTCGCGCGACCTGTCCCCGGCCTACGGCTCGATCGTCGATCGCCTGTCGCCGTCGAAGAAGGGCGTGCCGACGTTCGTCGCCTTCCCGCACGTCATCGCGGACGGCTCGATCACGCCGGGGCAGCACGCGAGCTTCCTCGGCAAGGGCAACGACCCGCTCCTCATCACGCAGGATCCCAACGGCGGCGACTTCCGCTTGCCCGAACTGAGCCTCCCCGACACCCTCTCGGCGAATCGACTGGCGAGCCGACGCGAGATCATGAAGCTCATCGACGAGCAGGGCGAACTGCTCGAGTTCTCGGCGCGGGCCAGGGGCATGGCGTCCCACCACGAGCGGGCCATCGCCCTGCTCACCTCGACGGCCATCCGCCAGGCGTTCGACGTGTCCGCCGAGCCGGAGGCCGTCCGCGACCGCTACGGGCGCACGACCTACGGGCAGAGTTGCCTCCTCGCCCGCCGCCTCGTCGAGGCGGGCGCGCGGTTCGTCAACGTCTACCTCGCGCGGTCGATCGGCGGCGACAACGGCGGTTGGGACACGCACGGCTTCGGCGGCCAGCCGATGTACCCGATCCTCCGGCGCTACTTGTTGCCGCTGCTCGACCAGACGCTACCCACACTCATCGAGGATCTCGAGGCGCGCGGCATGCTCGACTCGACGCTCGTCGTCTGGGTCGGCGAGTTCGGCCGCACGCCGCGTATCAACAAGCTCGCGGGCCGCGACCACTGGCCGCAGTGCTACCCCGCGCTGATGTGCGGCGCGGGCGTCAAGAAGGGCCACGTCTTCGGGGCGTCGGACAAGATCGGCGCGTACCCCGCCGCCGACCCGGTGCGGCCCGAAGACCTGAGCGCGACGCTGTTCCACCTGCTGGGAATCGACCCGACGACGGAGGTCAACGACGCGCTGAATCGCCCGCTGCCGATCAGTCCGGGGCGCGTGATCGAGGGCGTGCTGGCGTGAAGCGCAGCTCACCCGTGCGGGAGGAACGAATCGAGCATCTGGTCCGCCTCCTGCCGCAGCACCGAATACGCCATCCGCGACTCGCGGATCAAGAGCGTCGACCCGCGCACGATTCCCCCGACCGCCAGCGATTGGCACAGCAGGACGAGCGCCAAGGCTCCGATGTTCACCGCGCGGATGCCCAAGAACCCCAGTGCGGCACCCAACAGGGCCAGGACCGTCGTCATCGCGAAGCCGCCGCAGGCGAACTGGAACGAGGCCATCGCCTCGATGAGATGGACGGCCCGGCGCTGGGCCACTTCGATCTCGCGGAGGCGGAATTGACGCTTGGCCACGGGCATCGGCTCGGGCTTCGACAGTTCCGCGACCAGCGCACGCCCCCGATCGACCGCGCGAGCGATGCGGTTCGACGTGGTCAGGCTCATCACCGCGCAGGCGTTCGTCAGCACCGCCGGGGCGGCAATGAACGTCAGGACGATGAACGGGTTCCCTCCGAGCAGATCCATTGGCGCGTCCCGATACGATAACTTCTTGACAACCACCCGATCCGGGCGAATGTTAAGTTATGGAAACATTCGCGCATCACGACCCGAGGGGTTGCCGCATGACCGCCGGACGATTGGCCCTGGTCGCCGACGATGCCCGGCTGATCGCCTCGATCCAGGCGCAGCTCGAGAAGGCGTTCGGCCGGGGGGTGCCTCCGTTCGGGTTGGAGGCGGTCCGGTCGCAGTTGTCGGCCGAGGCGGGCGTCATGCTGCTGCTCGCGGCGGGTTCGCCCGTCGAGTCGGAGCGCGTGTTGCGCCTCGTCCAAGAGATCTACCTCCAGAAACTCCCGCCGGTGCTGGTGATCCTCGAGGCGGGAACGCCGGGGCCGGGACGCGGCCTGGCGGGGCTGGACCCCTACGTCGCGGGCCGCCTGCGTTGGCCGGAAGAGGCGGACCAACTCGTCCAACTACTGCGCGACCGGCTCGCGGGCAGGCCGGACCTGTTCGACGCGCCCCGCGAGACGGTCGAAGACGCGATCGCCGCCCGGCTGCTGGCGCAGACGCCGTCGCTGGTGCCGCTGGTCGATCGCATCGCGTTGGCGGCGGAACACGACGTGACGGTCTTGCTGACCGGCGAGACGGGCACCGGGAAGACGCACCTCGCCCGACTGCTCCACGACTGCTCGCCGAGGGCCAAACAGCCGTTCCTCGCCGTGCCCTGCGGGGCGATCCCGTCGAACCTCGTCGAGAGCGCCTTCTTCGGGCACGTCCGGGGCGCGTTCACCGGCGCGACCGACCGGAAGGTCGGCAAGTTCGAGGCGGCCGGCGCGGGGACGATCCTCCTCGACGAGATCGATACGCTTCCGCTGGAACAACAAGCCGGCCTGCTGCGGGTCATCGAGACGGGCGAATACGAGGCGGTCGGCAGCAACGAGACGAAGCGGTGCAAGGCCCGCATCATCGTGGCGAGCAACTGGGA
>JANXSH010001298.1 GCA_025356615.1 Planctomycetia bacterium
ATCCCCTGATGTGCCCAACGGCTTCCATCCCTCGCCATCGGGCAACGGCTCCCCGGATGAGACTCTCCAGAAGCCCTCGGGCACGTCCTCGGCGCGCCCCCTGGACCTTCCCACGCGAGCTATCGTTGTTCCTTCTTATCACCCAGACGAGACGCTCCAGAAGCCCGCCTCGATCGCACCGCAGGGGGCAGTGGATGCGCCGACGGTGAGAGTCTACTACCCCAGTCCCTCGACCGATGGCCCCGATTCGCCGCTGACCCACATCATCGGCGAAGGCCGGCCGACGGCCCCGGCACCGCCGAACCACGGCGAGACGCTCGTCCGCCCCAGCGAAACCTCCCCGGCGAAGTCCCCGACCCAGATTCCCCAGGCGACCCTGACCGGGTACGAGATCCTCGGCGTCCTGGGACGAGGCGGCATGGGGGTCGTCTACAAGGCCCGACAGGTCGGCCTGAATCGCCTCGTCGCGCTCAAGATGATCCTGAGCGGCGCGCACGCCTCGAACGAGGAGCTGTCCCGCTTTCGCACGGAGGCCGAGGCGGTTGCCCGCCTTCGTCACCCGAACATCGTCCAGATATTCGACATCGGCGAACGCGATGGACGGCCGTTCTTCGCCCTGGAATACTGCGAAGGCGGCAGCCTCCAACAGAAGCTCGACGGCACCCCGATGGAGCCGCGCCTCGCTGCCTCCCTCCTCGCCACGCTCGCCTCGGCCATCGACCACGCCCACGCGCACGGCATCGTCCACCGCGACCTGAAGCCGGCCAACATCCTACTCATGGCCGACGGCTCACCCAAGATCACCGACTTCGGCCTCGCCAAACGCCTCGACGACGACCAGGGACAGACGGGCACCGAAGCAGTCCTCGGCACGCCGACGTACATGGCCCCCGAGCAGGCCCAGGGCAAGACGCGCCAGGTCGGCCCTCGGGCCGACCTCTACGCGCTGGGGGCGATCCTCTACGACTTGCTCACGGGCCGACCGCCGTTCCGCGGGACGACGGCGCTCGACACCATCCAGATGGTCCAGACCGCCGAGCCGATCCCCCCGAGCCGGCTCCAACCGGGCGTCCCGGCGGACCTCCAGACCATCTGCCTGAAGTGCCTCGAGAAGGATCCCGCGAAGCGCTACGCCGGCGCGGCGGCGCTCGCCGAGGATCTCCGCGCCTTCATCGAAGGCCGACCGATCCAGGCCCGGCCGACGACCGCGCTGGAGCGAGCCTCGAAGTGGGCCAGGCGCAAGCCCGCCCTCGCGGGACTCCTCGGCCTCGCCGTCCTCGCGCCGCTCGTCGTGGCGGCGGTGAGCCTCGGCTTCACGCTGCACCTCGCCGGGTTGAACGACCGGATCACGCGACAGAACGACGACCTCGAGGGGAAGACGACCGCCCTGGAGGAGAGCAACATTACACTGGAGACTCAGAAGGGCCGACTCGAGACGAAGCAAAAGGAACTCGCCAAGGCATTCGGCGATCTCGAGGAACGTCAAGAGAAACTCCGAACCGCCCTCGCCGGGGAGCAGGCCGCGAAGCGGGAGGCCCAGAGGAGCAGCTTCGAGGCGCAGGAGGCCATCGCCGACCTCATCAAACTCGCCCGCGTCGAGCTCCGTCGGCCCGGCAGTGAGGGCGTCCGCCGCGTCATCCTCCAGCGCGCCGTGACGATGTGCAAGCAGTTTACCGACCGGCCGGGCGACTACCCCGCCGCCCGTCTCGGTGCCGCTCGAGCGCGTCGCCTCACGGGAGACCTCGAAGTCTCCCTCAACGAGTTGCCCGCCGCCATCAGGAACTACGACACCGCTGCCAGCCTCTACGCGGGCCTGATCCGCGACGGCGAGAAGTCTGCCGTGGACAATGTAGACTTTCGCTCCGAATCGCTCGACCTGGCCGTCCAGCTCTGGGCCGCCCTGGTGCGGACGAACGCCCCCCGCGCGAAGGTGGTTCTGGACGATACGCTCGCTCATCTGACCGGCCTCGACGATTCCATCAGCCAGCGTCCAGAATACAGACGCCCCCACGCGATCCTCATCGGCAATCGCGGGCTGGTGCGGCAGCTCGCGGGCGAACTCTCACTCGCACGCAAGGACTACGACCAGGCGATCGACTGGCTCGCCACGCTCACCGGCCCCGAGGCGAAACTCGAGCGGGCGCGGCTGCTGGTCCACCGGGCCTCGATCGCCTTGCAATCCCGAGGCGACACGGGGGCCGCCCGCCGGGACTGCGCCGAGGCGATCCTCTCGCTCCGCAAGATGGCCGAGCCTTCGGACGACCCGATGCTCGCCGCCGAACTCGGTCGCGCGTACAGCATCGACGCCGGGCTTGCCGCCCAGGGCGGCGACCTGGAGTCGGCCCGCACGTCGTACCAGGACGCGGTAGACCTGCTGCGGAAGCTCCACAAACGCGCGCCGCTCGTGCCGAACTACTCCCACCTGCTCGCCGTCGGTCAGGGCGAACTCGGGTCGCACCTGCTCCGCATGAGGCGCACCGAGGACGCCCGGAAGGAACTCGACGAAAGCCTCGCGGCGCTCCGCAAGCTGGCCAAACGCTTCCCCGATGAGGTACTCTATCGGTTCGACCTCGGGCGGATCGAGACGAGTCAGGGGGTCGCGCTCGTCAGCGCGAACGAGCTGACCGACGCCGTCCTCTCCTTCGAGGCCGCCGAGTCGGCCTTCGCCGCACTGGTGAAGTCGCAGCCCGGTCGGCCCGACATCCGCCTCGCGCTCCTGGGGGTCTTCCGCAACCTGATCTATTGCCGCAATCGACAGGCGCACCAGGCGATGGGGCGCAAGGCCGGCCAGGAGGCATCACGGCACGTCGGCCAACTCCTCGCGCTGCGCAAGAAATACGAGGAGTCGATCCCCCCCGTCGGCACGGCTTCCACCTGGGCCGAGCGCGCCCGGCACTCGGTGGATCGTCTCCTAATGCGCTACGAGCAGGTCGGCACGCTCCGCGCCCTCGCCGAGGTCGCCGAGACGGAGCGCTCCCACGAGGGCATGGCCCAGGCCGTCGCCGGCCTCCAGCCGCTCGTCGATGCGCTCTGGCCGGAGAATCTTCGCTCGGCGGCGACGCTGTCCAGGGCGATGGGCTTGGCGAGCCTCGACCGCGCCCGCGCCCAGTCGGAGCGCTCGCGACTCGCCGCCCATTATGGTAAGATGGCCCTCGCCCTGCTCGACCCCCTCGCCAGGAGCGGGCTTCCCGAGTTGAACGAAGCCCTGGAAGGGTCGGACTTCGGCCCGCTACGGAAGCTGTATCCCGAAGAGACCCGGCGATTGATTGCGCAGTGGAAACAGGCGACGAAGGCCCAGGCAGGACGCTGACGATGCGACAGGAAATCGCGAACCTCGTTCACCCCGTCCTCGAGTACGGGATCGCCCTCCGCGAACGCTTGCGGCGTGGCGAAGCGCCGTCACTCGACGCCGAGCAAGGGGCACTGTTGGGCCTGCTCCAGGGAGAGCGCGAGGCCCGCGCGTTGCCGGACTTCGGCGGCGACGACCCCGACGCCCCCGCGCGCCGGACCGCCGCCTCGACGGAGACCGAAGCCGCGCCCTTCCTCGGTGCCCGCTACGCGCTGGTGTGCTGGCTCGACGAGATATTCGTCCTCGACTCGACCTGGGGCGCGCTGTGGAACGAGCACAAGCTCGAGTCGCGGCTCTACGGGGGCAACGACCGCGCCTGGCGCTACTGGGACCAGGCGCGCGCCGCCGCCCTCCGTTCGCCGGACGCGCTGGAGGCGTATTTCCTCTGCGTGATGCTCGGCTTCACGGGCGAACTCGACACCGACCCGGCCGCCCTGGCCGGGTGGGTCTCCGCGACGCGCTACCAGATGCAAGGCTCGACGGCGGCCGGATGGCGCGGGGTGCCGGGGTTGGAGATGCCGACGCGCGTCGCGCCGCTCTCGGGGCGCGATCGGCTCCGGCGCATGTTGCTCGTGGCGAGTGTCGTCCTCCTGGCCGTGGTGCCCGCCGTCGCGTGGGTGCTGGCACGGCGGGTGAGCTGAATCAGGAGGATGGATATCCGTGGAGTGGCTAACGGGGTGGTTCGGTTGGATGGGCAAGCTCTCGACGACGCAGCGCCGCGTCCTCTGGTGGATGGTTCACATCCTCGTCGTGCTGCTCATCGTCCTGGCGCTCGGCGCGATCAACTACATGACGGGGCTGGAGCGCGTCTTGCGGACGCGGACGCTGAACCTCCACCGCATCTGGTTGCCGCTGCTGTTCCTACTCGGCTACGCCCTGTTCTGGCTGATCCGCTGGGTCTACGCCCTCCTCGGGCCGGAGGGCCGCGCGGGGGAATTCGACGACATCGAAAGCGCCTGGGGCGACGCACGCCGGCAGCTCGACGACGCCGGCGTCCGCCTCTCGGACGCGCCGCTGTTCCTCGTCCTGGGTCGGCCCGGTGGGTCACTGGAATCGGCGTTCTCCGCGACTCGCCTCGCCTTCCAGGTGCGGTTCGCCCCTGGGCGCATCGACGCGCCGCTGCACGTCTACGCCAGCCGGGAGGCGATCTTCGTCACTTGCGAGGCGGCTTCGCTCCTCCCCGTGCAGGTGGGCCGACTCTTCGAGGCGGAACGCCCCGCTCCGCAATCGGTCGCGCTGTTGACGGAGACGGGTGAACCCGTCGTCGGCGAAGACGGCTCCCTCAGCCCCGCGCCCGCTCAGGCCGTGCTACTGCTCGGCGAGGCGATCCCCCCACCGGATGCGCCAGTCCGTAAACGGCGACCGTCGCTACTGCGCGATGCCGAAACGGTCGATCTGCAAACGCGCCGACTGCGCCACGTCTGTCGGCTACTCCTCCGGGACCGCGCGCCGTATTGCCCGGTCAACGGCGTCTTCG
>JANXSH010001299.1 GCA_025356615.1 Planctomycetia bacterium
GTTGCCCCAGCCGCCGGTGTGGTCATCGACGATCTCGATGGCCGCCTGCTTGTCGCGGAGTTGGGGGACGTCCCAGCGCACGGGGAACATGCGGTTGTCGTTGCGGCCCGTCGCGGTCCGAACGACCTTGCCCCCGACGAGCATCGTGATGGCGTCGTGCGTGATCGTGAACGGCTTCGACTTCATCCGCCCCGTGTGCGCATCGCCGGCGGCGGCGTCCCCGCCCTGGCGGATGTTGTGCGAGTTGACGAAGAACTTGCCGACGGCACCGACCTTGCCCTGGTACGCGCCGATGGTCGCCATCGTCTGCGGAGCCTTGCCGAAGGCGGAGCCGGTCACGGCCCACTTGTCGTAGGTGCCGCTCTCGAAGTCCTCGAAGACGACATCGCCGCGAGTCGCGACGGGCAGCCCGCCCTCGATCGCCTCTCGGGCGGCGAGGAGGTATTCGCGGCTGCCGGTGTGCAGGGCAGCGCCGAGGAGCTTCGCCACCTCGGACGATCTCTCCTCCCGTACCTTCCACAGGTCGCGCGCGACGGCTTTGTTTTGCTCGAGCGAGTCGAACCGAACGAGGCGATAATTACTGCTGCTGAGGTAGCCATACATCGCGTAATAATCTTTGGCGCTGATCGCGTCGAACTTGTGGTCGTGGCACCTCGCGCAACTGACGGTCAGCCCCAGGAACGTCTTGGCCATCACGTCGATGCGGTTGTCGAAGCGGTCCGCCTGGTCGGCGCGGATATCGACGGGGCTGTGCACCTCCTCGCCGAGGAACCAGAACCCGGTGCCGAGGATCGACTCGTTGAATCGTCCGGCGGGGTGGAGGCGCGGCGTCTTCATCAAGTCGCCCGCGATGTGTTCCGTGACGAGGCGGTCATACGGCACGTCGTCGTTGAGCGCGCGGAGGACGTAATCGCGGTACTGGTAGGCGTTGGGGATGACCGGGTCGAACTCGTGGCCGCGCGTCTCGGCGTAGCGCACCAGGTCGAGCCAGTGCCGGCCCCAGCGCTCGCCGAATCGCGGACTCGCCATCAGGCGATCGACCAGGCGCTCGGTCGCGTCCGCCCGCGTGTCGGCGAGGAACGCCTCGACCTGCTCGGGCGGCGGCGGCAGGCCGACGAGGTCGAACGACAGCCGCCGGAGCAACGTCCGGCGATCCGTCGCCGGCGCGGGCCGGAGCGACTTCGCCTCCAGGCGAGAGAGCAGGAAACGGTCGATATCCGAGCGCGGCCAGGTTCCATCCTTCACCTTCGGGACGTTCGGGACAGCCAGCGGTCGCCAGGCCCAGTGGGATGCCTTACGGCGGGCGAGGTCGAACTCCTCCTTGACGACCGCCGGCCCCTCGGCACCGGGCCACGGCGCGCCCATCTTCACCCAGGCGACGAGGTCCGCGATGGCGTCGGCGGACAGCTTCTCGCGCGGCGGCATCTGGAAATCGACATCGGCGTAGCGCACCGCGTGGACGAGTCGGCTCTTGTCCGGCTCGCCGGGCACGACCACCTTCCCGCCTTCCCCGCCTCGCATCAGGTCGGCCCGACTGTCGAGCGAGAACTTGCCTTTCAGCTTCTTCGCCGTGGCCGAGTGGCACGAGTTGCACTGCGCGACGAAGAGCGGGCGGATCTTCTTCTCGAAGAACTCCGCGCCGGCGTCGGCCCTCGCAGGGGGCGTGAGCAGGGCAGAGAGCAGGATGGCCGCCAGGATTCGCGTCGGCATGGTGTTCCTCGTCGCGCGGGTGGGAGGATTCATGGTAGAGCAAGGCGGGGGTGGGTGTCAAAGAGATTTTGGGAGCGAGGAGTCGGGGGTGTGGTAAATGTTTTGGGAGGGAAGCCCTCTCGCCCTCCACCAGGGCGCTCTCCGCCCCTGGCTATTGACGAGCGCCCCTTCCGGGCTAAAGACAGGCACGGATAGCGGAACTGGCGAAGCAGTCTCCGCAGATGGGATTCACGTCGCTGTATCACCCCATCGATACTCTGGATCATGCGCATCTGCGGAACCTGTTAGCGCAGCGGGTTCGAGACGGCGTGCTACAACGGCTGATTGGTAAGTGGCTGAACGCGGGAATGCTGGAAGACGGGCAGATTTCCTACCCGGCTCGAGGCCCCCCCAGGGTGGGGTGGTTTCGCCGCTTCTGGCCAACGTCTATCTGCACTGGGTGCTGGACGTGTGGTTCGAGCAAGAGGGGAA
>JANXSH010000846.1 GCA_025356615.1 Planctomycetia bacterium
GGAGCGAGGCCCACCACCAGCCCTTGGCTTCATCAAAAAGGGTTAAGCAAGTTAAGTGCTGGTGGGCCTCGCTCCGCTCGACCCACCCTACGAGCTTGCCGCCTGTTGCAACCTCACCCCCGCACCATCTATAACATAAAGAGTGCCTGACTCCCGAGGAGCCTTCGTTTGACGACATCGACCCGACCGCACGCCGGCCTCGTCTACGGGCTGGCAGCCTACGGCCTCTGGGGGCTGATGCCGCTCTACTTCCGCATCGTCGCGGAGGTCGTCCCGCTCGAGTTGCTGGCGCACCGCATCGTCTGGAGCGTGGTGCTGCTCGCGGGCCTCCTGACGATCCTCCGGCGCTGGCCGCAGGTCTGGGCCTGCCTGGGACAGCCGAGGGTCTGCGCGCTGCTCGTGGCGAGTACGGTCCTGATCGCCATCAACTGGTACGTCTTCATCGTCGGCGTCTCGACGAAGCAGGTCGTCCAGAACAGCCTGGGGTACTTCGTCAACCCGCTGTTCAGCATCCTCCTCGGCGTCGTCGTCTTCCGTGAACGCCTGCGCGGGGCGCAGTGGGTCGCGCTGGCGCTGGCGAGTTGTGGCCTGGCGTACCTCATCCACGCGGGCGACACGTTCCCCTGGATCGCGCTGTCCCTCGCCGCGTCGTTCTCGCTCTACGGCCTCATCCGCAAGGTCGCTCCCGTCGAGTCGCTGGTCGGCCTGACCATCGAGACGATGTTCCTGACTCCCCTGGCCGCCGGTGCCCTCGTCTTCTGGGCCGCGCGCGGAGAATTGATGCTCGGCACGCTCGGGACGCCGGTCGATTCGGCGGTCCTCGCCTCGGGCGTCGTGACGGCGGTGCCGCTCTTGTGCTTCGGCGCGGCGGCGAGACGGCTGCCGCTATCGACGATGGGGTTCATCCAATACCTCGCGCCGACGCTCCAGTTCCTGATCGCCGTCCTCGTCCTCGGCGAGCCGTTCCTGCCCGCGCAGCGAGTCGGCTTCCCGTTCATCTGGTCGGCCCTGGTGATCGTGACGGTCGACGCCCTGCTCGCCCGCCGGGCGCGCGGGCGCGAGATCGTCCCGAATCCCGTCGCGGAAGTGTCGTGAACCTCGCCCCTACCTCGCCGACATCGTCGGGACCGCCGCGAGTCGGCGAATCGCATCCGCCGCGCGCTCGGCCTGGGCCGACGACACGTCGAGATGAGTGCAGGCGCGTAGCGTCTGCGGGCCGGCGCTGTGGACGAGGACGCCGCGCTGGCGCAGCGCCTCGGCGACTTCGTTGGCGGTGCCTCGGTACGGCTCGACCGTAAACCAGATCAGGTTCGTATCGACCTCGGGCGGGTCGAGCCGGAGGCCCGGCGTGTCGGCGATCGCCTCCGCGATGACCTGGGCGTTGCGGTGGTCCTCGGCGAGGCGGTCGATGTGGTGGTCGAGCGCGAAGAGGGCCGCCGCCGCGAGGCCGCCTGCCTGGCGCATCCCGCCTCCGAACAGCTTGCGAATCCGGCGTGCCCTGGCGATGAAGTCGCGCGGGCCGACCAGCGCCGAGCCGACGGGAGCGCCAAGCCCCTTGCTGAAGCAGACGGAGACCGTGTCGAACTCGGCGGCCCACGTCGCCGCGCCGATGCCGGTAGCGACGATCGCGTTCCAGAGGCGAGCGCCGTCGAGGTGCATGAGCAGGCCGCTACGGCGTGCCCACTCGCTGATGGCCTGGACCTTTTCGAGGGGGTAGATACGACCGCCGCCGCGATTGTGGGTGTTCTCCAGGCAGACGAGCTTCGTCCGCACGGAGTGGTCGTTGATCGGGCGGACCTTGCCGTCGAACTGGGTCACGTCGAGGATGCCGTGGTCGCCGTCGATCGTCCGGCAGGTGACGCCGGACAGGACGGCGGGGCCACCCGCCTCGTAGAGGTAGATGTGGTTGTTCGCTTCGCAGAGCAACTCGTCGCCGGGCAGCGTGTGCGCCTTGATGGCGATCTGGTTCGACATCGTCCCGGAGGGGACGAAGAGCGCCGCCTCCTTGCCGAGCAACTCGGCGACGCGCTCCTCGAGGCGGTTGACCGTCGGGTCTTCGCGGAAGACATCGTCGCCGAGTTCGGCGGCGTTCATGGCGGCGCGCATGCCGGCCGTGGGCCGGGTGACGGTGTCGCTCCGCAAATCGATCAGGGGGTCGCTCATCGGGGTCAATCCTTCGCGGGCGGGTCGAATTGGTGCGAGAGGTACCAGGTGCCGTCCTTGTTGACGAGGCGGACGACGCGGTCCTTGACCTCCTCGAGCTGGACGAGGGCGCTGGTCTTATCGACGGTCCACTTGCCGTCTTCGAGGAACTTGCGGAGTTGCTTCACGGTGGCCGGGTCGAGCCGGGCGCGGGTGTCGGCGACCTGCTCCTCGACCTTGCCGCCGTAGACGCGCTTGACGCGCTCGTCGACGAAGCCCGGCTCGGCGAGGTGGGCGACGAGGTAGTCGAACTTCTTGGCCTCGATCGCCTTCAAGACGCTCGCCAGGGCTTCCTTGGCCGTCGTCTGGGGGTACGTCTTGGCGTCGGTCGCGATGCCGTGGCGCTTCTCCGCCTGGGCGGACAGGGAGGCGGGGAGGACGAAGAGGAGGAGCAACAGGGGGAACACTCGCATCGTCGAAGCTCCGTGCGTGGAGGGTATCAATAAGGCTCTGGATTGCTCTAAGGCGCGGGGGGCGGATCGACAACCACCTTTCGCGTCACTCATTTCGTGCGGGTGTGGCAGATGTGTCGGGGGCGCGTAGGGTGGGTCGAGCGGAGCGAGGCCCACCAGCACTTCACCGGCCCCGCCCCTATCCTT
>JANXSH010001337.1 GCA_025356615.1 Planctomycetia bacterium
CTCGGCGTCCTCGCCCACCCCGACGACGCCGAGTTCCTGTGTGCCGGGGCGATGATTCGGCTCGCGCGGGAAAAGGGCTGGCAGGTCCACATCGCCAGCATGACGCCGGGCGACTGCGGCTCTGCGGTCCACTCCGCCGAGGAGATCGCCGCCATTCGCCGCGCCGAAGGCGCTCGCGCCGCCGAAGTGATCGGCGCGACGTACCACTGCCTCGAGGAACGCGACTTGCGCGTCGTCTACGCCGAGGGGCCACTCGAAAAGGTCGTCCGCCTCACGCGCCAGGTCCGGCCTCGCATCCTGCTGACGCACAGCCCCGCCGACTACATGCTCGACCACGAGATGACGAGCGTCCTGACGCGCGCCGCCGCCTTCGCCTGCGCCGTGCCGAACTTCCAGGCGCATCGGGAGATGCCGCCGCCGCTGCCCCACATTCCGCACCTGTATTACTGTGACGCAGTCGAGGGCAAGGATCTGCTGGGGCGACCGATCGAGCCGGGCCTTCGCATCGACATCTCGAGCGTCATCGCGACCAAGGCCGACATGCTCGCGGCCCACGCGAGCCAGCGCGATTGGCTCTTCCAGCACCACGGCATGGATCACTACGTCGAATCGATGCGGACCTGGAGTGCCCATCGCGGCAAAGAGGCGGGCGTCGCCTTCGCCGAGGGGTTCCGCCAGCATCTGGGGCACAGTTATCCCCAGGACGACTTGCTCGGCGCGCTGCTGGGATTCCGCGAGAGCGCGGATCCGAGCCCGAAGTGAGCGGGGGATGTGACGACCCCGCTTACTTCGTGCGCGGCTCCAGGGCCGCTACTCATGCTCGGTGTGGCAGGTGGAGAGGACTTCCTCGAGCGTCGTAATCCCCTTCAATGACTTCGCGATACCGTCTTCGAGGAGCGTCCGCATGCCCAGGAGGCGGGCTTGGCGGCGCAACGCCTGGGCAGGCTCCCGCTTGAACGTCATCTCGCGGATGGCCGAGGTCATCTTGAGCATCTCGTAGATGCCGAGGCGGCCACGATACCCGGTGTGGTTGCAGTAATTGCAGCCCTGGCCGCGCATAAAGGTGGCGGTCTTGAGTTGAGCGGGGCTGAGGCCCGCCTTGCGAATCTCGAGTCCGGGCGGCTGGTCGGGGGACTTGCACTTGATGCAGACGACGCGCACGAGTCGCTGGGCCATGATGGCGATGACGCTCGAGGCGACGAGGAACGGCTGGACGCCGATATCGACGAGCCGGGTGATGGCGCTGGGGGAGTCGTTGGTGTGGAGCGTACTGAACACCAAGTGGCCCGTCAGCGACGCCTGGATGGCGATCTCGGCGGTCTCGTGGTCGCGGATCTCGCCGACGAGGATGATGTTCGGCGCTTGCCGGAGCATGGCTCGGATGATGCGGGCGAAGTCGAGGCCGATGTTGTGCCGAACCTCGACCTGGTTGATGCCCGGTAGGTAGTATTCGACGGGATCCTCGGCGGTGATGATCTTGCGATCGGGGCGATTTAGTTCGTTCATGGCGGCGTACAGCGTCGTGGTCTTGCCGGAGCCGGTCGGCCCGGTGACGAGGAAGATGCCGTTGGGCCGCTTGATGATCTTCTGGAAGCGCATGTAGTCGTCCTCCGCGAAGCCCATGTCGCGGATGTTGACCTGGATGTTGCTGCGGTCGAGGATGCGCATGACGCAGCTCTGGCCGTGGACGGTGGGCAGGAAGCTGACGCGCAGGTCGTAGTGCTTGCCCTGGATGGTGATCTTGATCCGGCCGTCCTGCGGCCGGCGCTTCTCCGCGATGTCGATGTTGCCCATGATCTTCAGGCGGGAAGTCATGGCCGCCCGCAGCCGCAGGGGGATGGCGTCCCGCTCGACCAGGATGCCGTCGATCCGGTAGCGGATGCGGAGTTCATCCTCCGAGGGCTCGAAATGGATATCCGTGGCGCGGTCCTTGTACGCCTCCCAGATCACCGTGTTCACGAACTTGATGACGCTCGCCTCCTGGTCGTCGCCCGTGATCTCCCGCGAATCGCCGATCTCCAGATCCATCGGCTCGTCCTGCGACATCTGGTCGAGGGTCTCCGCACCGACGCCGTAGTATTTTTTGAGCGCCTTGTCGATTTCCTGCCGGGGGGAAAGCACGTACTCCACCGGGGAC
>JANXSH010001356.1 GCA_025356615.1 Planctomycetia bacterium
GCCCCGCCGACGCGGTCGCCCTCGTGAAGATGCTCGAGGACGACCTGGTAGCCGCGCCCGAGGGCGAATGATTCCACCCACGCTGAGGCGACGCTTTTCGTCGTCTCGTCTTCCCGCCCCCCGAGGTCCTTCCGTGCCCCCGCCGCTCCTTCACCAGCCCGAGCCTCCCCTCGAGACCGGCGGTCCCGGCGCGAAGACGCGGACGTATCGCGGTCGAGTGCGTCCGGCGGACGGTTCGCTCTCGGCGTATCTCTTCGCGATGGTCCATTTCGATTTATGGGGCCCTAATTTACCCCCCGGATACGAGCGAGAGACGCACTTCGCGCCGTGCGGCGAATGGTGCCGTTACGAGATCATTGACACCCGTTCCGCCCGTCGAAAAACCTTGAAGGAGACCGCGTGAGCAAGAAGACCCAGACCCCGAACCAGCCCCCCGACCTGGCCGCCGCCCTCGCGGAGGTGGCCAGGCTCCGCGCCGCGCTGGAACTGGTCCGCGACGTGCCGACGACGGCGCAGGTCCACGATGTCGTCCTGGCGGCCTTCGCGGGCGGCTGACGCCCCTTTGCCTCCCACACCCCAGCGCGGTTACGATGCCCCCGCCGCCCGATGAGACGAGATCACCCCATGCACACCGCCACCGCAGACCGGACCGCCCCCGCCGAGGGTTCCATCAGGACGCTCTACGGCATCGCCGTCGCGATCGCCGAGGCGTGCTTCCCCTCCCTCGACGCCGACATCGCAGAATCGACGGCGGAGGGCATGCGTCGGGCCGAGTTCCTCCTCGATTCGGGACGTGGCTCCCACCGGAATCTCTTCGAGCCGCCCCTCGACGGCGAGTACCGCGCCCCCTCGATCCAGCTACTGTCGTCGCTGATCGCCATCAGCGACAGCTCCTCGTTCGCGCCGCTCGCCCAGGCGGTCCAGCACCGGCGGGCCGCGCAGCTGGTCGCCCTCTACCGCTCTTGGGGTGTCCAGGACGCCGCGATCCCCTTCCGGGCCGGCGTGATGCCCTGGACCCTCACCTCGCCCCCGCCGTGCGACGAGGAGATCGAGGTGTTGCGCGACGAGTGCGCGGCTGTGGCGGTCGTCATCCTGCGGTCCCTCGGCGGGGCGGACGCGCCGGGGTTGCCCCCCGTCCGGGACATCCTCGCCCAGTTCCTCTCGGCGTACTGAACATCCCCTCGAGGTCTCCGCATGCCCTTCGACACGAGCCGGTTGATCTTCACCTACGATGTCGGCGGCGCTCGTCGCTTCGCCGACCCGCTCGCGGTCCGTCGCCGCCTGTTGCGGGCGAGCGCCGGTTCGTTCGACGACCTCCAGGCCGCTTGTGGTGCCGGAGGCGAGACCCCCGAGGCGATCCTCGCGCGCGAAGAGGCGCGAGAGAAGGTCCATGCGATCATCTGCTCCGCGTTCGCCGTGACGCCCTTCGACCCGGCCACCAGCGAGGGGGTCACCGAGGCGGAGGCGACGGGGTTGCTGGACCGCTTCCTCGACTGGCTCGACGGGCCTCCCCCACCCATGCAACCCGACCCTACGGAGTAAGGAGGTGGGTCGATGGCGCAGCTGTACTCTTCGGGTCCGGTCTCGATCTGGGTGGGCACCAACCTCAGTTCCCAGCCGCAGTTCCTCGGACACGGCGAATCGGCCCCCGAAATCATCACCACGCCGCCCTCCGTCCCGTTCCAGTCGGACAGCAGCGGCGAGACCCCCGCGAACCTGCTGGACGCGGGCGAGACGGGGCGCGTCACGGTCACGTTGACGAGGTACAACCGGCGCATCCTGGACGTGATCCTGTCGCGGTCGCGCGGGCGCAACTTCCCCGGCTCCCCGCCAGGCTTCCGCGACGCCGGGCAGATCGGCACGCCGCTGCTGACCAACGGCTGCGCCTACGCACTGTACCTCGTGTTCCCGTCGGCGGGGAAGGCGACGTACAACGTCGCCGCCAACGGTGTCCTGCCCCCCGGCTATCGCTTCCTCGCGGCGACACTGGACCCCGACCGGAGCGTCATGGGCACGACCAGCGCGTACAAGATCCTGCTGAACTGGGAGTGCCTGATGAAGCGCGACCCCACGCGCAAGACGAGCTACGGCAAGGGGTCGTGGACGTTGTACGACTTCGACATTTCGGACACCGTCGGCCTGCTGATGAACTGACCCCCAGGAGAGACCATGTCCGACCACCCCGTCTTGCAGCCCGGCCAGCCCACCCCACCGTCCCTGACCGCGCCGAGCGTGCCCTCGCCCCCCTCGCCGGGCATCACGGGCAGCGGTCGCCCCTCGTCCTTCGACCACCTGGCCGACCGGCCCGTGACCGCCCCCATCGTCACCCAGTGGGGCGCGGAGGTGAGTTACGAGTCCTTCCAGGGGATCGGCAAGTCGCCCCTCGCCGGTCCGCCGGGCACGCCATTCGTCGCGACGTGGGTCATTCACCAACCCTACACGCTGAAGACCGTCTCGTTCGTCTGCCAGGCGATCGGGGGCAACCCCGAGTTGCCCTCCTCGGACACTTACTCCGACAACGAACAGCTCCTGTACACGCGACTCGCGCCCCAGGTTCCCCAGGTGAACCAGGACGGCTTGCCGATCTGGACCGTGACCGGCGAGTACGTCTACGTCCTGTACATCACCCCCGGCGACACGGACACCCTCGGCATCGGCAGCCACCCCCTCAGCGTCTTGCCTCCTGAACTGAACACGCTGAACGTGGGCGACTTCAAACACATGCTCGCGGCCGCTGTGGTTTCCTTCCCGTGATCGGAGATGGCGATGGCGGACCCGGTAACGGACAAGTCGGAGCTTCGCGGCATCGCGGACAAGATCGCCGCGTTGCCGGACCGCATCGCGCGCTCGATGGCGGCGGTGATGTACCCTGCGCGCGACCCCAGTTCCGCTCCCGCGCCCGGTACTGCATCGGCACCTACATCATCCGCAGAGGGTTCCCCGCCCCCCGCTCCCGAGTCACCCGCGCCCGCGAAGCCGCCCACCCCACGGCAACTCCGCCGCAACACTCGGAGCGCGGGCATCGGACTCCTGGGCGCGCTGGGCAACGCGGGCGTCCCGCTGGCCGGGCGGATCGCGAGCGCGATGCAGACGGCCGACCGCGTCGGCGAAGCCTTCGAGCGCTGGCAGGAGGCGCGGGACGCCGAACACACCGACCAGCTCGAGCGGGATGTTGCGGAGACGAGGGCGGCGCGCGGCCTCCCGCCGGTGACCCCTCCCGCATCCCCACCGACCCCGAAGCCGCCTCGCAAGGGTCCACGCGCTCGCAAGGGTTCACGCGCGGCGGGCCTCGACGTCCTTCGTTCTCTTGGATCAGCTGGCCTCCCTTTTGCGGGCAAGGCGGCGAGTGTCATCGACGCCGTGGACCAGTGGCAGGGCGCGCGGGCCGAGGAGCGTGACGCGGGTCGGCCCGACGATCCGCCCAGTTCGCCGCCCGCACGAACGCCCAAACCCCGACCGCCAACACGTCCTCCACTCGCCGGGGCGGTGCCGAACCCCTCTCCGCCGACCGGGCCGACGGGCCGAGAGCCTTCGACTCTCGAGCAACCGACGCCTCCCGTCCCCGCGCCTCCCGCCCCGGAGACGCCCCGACCGCGACGACGACTCGGCGACACCACGTTCCCCTCGACGCCCCTCCGGCCCGGCCTGGCGCGCGACCCCGGAGATACGGTGGTCGGTGCCGCGAGCGCCGACCGGGAGTCGGCGCGTTGAGGTGGGTTCGGCCCTCGGCCCGCCGGGCAGGCCCGAGCGTCCGCCGATCGGCGCGGGCCGAGGGGGCGCGGGCGGGATCGGCATCCCCGGTGTCCCCGGCGGACGAGACGGTCCGGCGTCGGGCCACCACTCCGGCGGAACGGGAGGGGGCGACGCGGGTGGCAAGGGCGTGGAGGCGATGCTCGCCAAGATGCTCAAGGTCCTCGAGGAGATCCGCGCGGGCCAGGGTAAGCAGTCCTCGACCTCGCCGATCGGCGGCGGTGCGGGCGGCAGACCGGGCGGCACGGGCACGCCCTCGGCGGCGAGTCCGGGCGGCAAGGTGGCGGGCGCGGCCAGGGCGGGCAAGGCGAACGTCGAGAAGGCCGAGGCGATGGTCGCCTTCGCGCGGAAACTGGGCACGGCGGCTGAGGCTGCGGGGAGTTGATGCGATGGCGACGGCATCCTACAACGGCATCAACTTCGGCGACGTGCGGACGGCCGACTGGTCCGTCGAGAACGTCTACGATGATTCCAGCCTCGACGTACTCTGGCAGCGCATCACGCTCACCATCACGGCCATCATGAACCTGGAGTTGTGCGCCTCGAACAAGACCACAGCCTCCGACGTGTCGAACCCCAACGCGCCGGACAACGCGGGCATACCGGGCGACCGCATGCCGATCAGCCTCGAGCGGTTGCGCCACACCCTCTCCCAGCCCATGAAGCGCTTGCTGTTCAGGATCGGCAACGACCTCGTCCTCGACTCGCCGGTGCCCTTGCCGGACGGCACGGTGCCGCTGCGCGACTGCGACTTCGGCCCGAAGCCGGTGGTGCCGATCAGCGTCGTCCAGATGGTGGGCGACGTGTCGGCGTTCATCAGTTTCACGGTATCGACGTGCGTCAACGACTGCTCGCGCTACATCGTGTCGAACCGCTGGCGCATGTCCCACGCGATCGACGAGTTCGGCTACACGACTCGGACCACGAGCGGCACGGCGATCCTCCGCAGCGACCTCATGAGCCTCATCGGCGACATGAACGCGGACTCGTTCCGCAAGGAGTTCTTCGTCCCGGCGGACGCGCCGTTGCAGCGCGTCCATATCGACGCGAACCTCGACGAGGGGGGACTCGACTGACCTACACCCTGACGGACGTGGAGACGACGTACACGATCACGACGGCCGGCGTCGTCAAGGTGGAGGGCAACGTCACGGCGGGGACCGAGATGGCGTACACCTCGCAAGTGGGCCTGGTCAAGGGACTCATCAAGGCCGCCACCTCGCCCCTGGCGGTCCTCGGGGCCGCCATCGATATGTTCACCCCTCGGGGCCGGGCGACCTTCCTCGTTCGTGTCTACGGACGGCGGAACTCGAACCGCAAGGACTTGTACGATGTCGCGTTGAAACTCACCAGCGATCGATTCTCGGGTGCCTTCAGCGACTCCGGGCCGGGCGGACGCTACCCGCTGGCGAGCCTGTACGCCACGATGCCGATCGGCAGCATGGAGGAGCCGTGGGTCGAGGTCCGGGGCGAGCTGTTCCTGGCGAACCTGACCATGTCGGCGTGCATCAACCCGAACATCTTCGCGCAGAAGATATTCAACTTCAGCACGACCTTCCAGCAGGGGCTGAACTGGTCGCCGACGGCATCCCCCACCCCGAAGATCGGCGGCGACAGCAACGCCGTGGGCTTCCTCGCCCAGGTACTCGCCTACGTCCCGATCAAGATCGACCCGTGCGAGTTGCCCACCAAGCCGGCGGGCATCGTCGGCTACTTCGAGACCGCCAGCGGCCCGGCCTAGAACTGGTTTATCATCGCCAGGTATCGGTGATACAGCGCGACCATCGCGATCAGGCAGACGACCCCGTTCAGAACGAACACCGACACGACCACGGCGACGAGCAGCTTCGACGGCGCGCCGAGCCTCGTCTTACCCGCACGCAGGACGTGGCCGCACGCGCCGCACGCCGCGACCGGCTGGCGCAGCGACGAGCCGACGACGACGAGGGCCACGCTCACGATCGTGAGGGGCCACGCGCACAGGCCGACCAGGAGCAGGACGCAGCCCGCGACGAGGCAGAGCCAGCCCCAGGGGTTGGAGTCGCGCACGGAGCGCCTCGTCTCCGTGGAGGCGTCGCAGGCGGGGCAGTCGAGGCGTTCGGACATGGGGTGTACTCGCGAGTAGGATGACCGGGGCGGGAGGGGGGGGCAAGGTCGGTAGGCGGTGGGAAACGGATACGCACCCTGGACACCTTTCACACCCACCATAAGATGAGCCATGCCGGGGGCATCGAGCCTCTCGGTCCCGCCGTTACCCGCTGGTCAGCACCAGCCCCGCCAGTTACTCCGACCATTGTCCGCCGAGTCCCACTCTGCCCTTGCAGGGAGAACCCGGTCTCGACCGTCCCACCCCGAAGAGGCCCCCAATGACCGACACCCCTCGCGTGAAACGTCTCTCCGCGCGCATCGTCCTGCCGATCATCGCCGTCTTGGTCCTGGCTGCGGATTACGCGCGGCGACACGACCCGGAGCGACGCCCGGATCCCGCGCCCGTGGAGCGACTCGACGGTTTCGCGCTGGCCGAGCGTTTGCGATCGAGCGGACTGGACCTGCGGGTGGTCTGCCGGCATGGGGAGCGGTCGCCGTGCCGGAACGCCTACCTGACCGCGACGGACGCGACCTGGCGCGAGTTGGAGCGGCGGTGCAAGAGCGGAGAGGACATCGACGCCTGGGCCGGGACGGTCTTCGTGGAACTGGTAGGGAGGGAGGGGTACGAGGACCGTGTCGCGATCTGGGGCGACTGCTGCCTCGTTTCGGGGCCGTTCCTCTTCTTCGGAGACCCCGAGCTGCTCGGGCAACTCGACGCGGCTCTCGCGGAGTAGGCGTCCTCCTCGGCACGCGGTGCCCGATCGCCTTCGCCGTCAACGACATCCCCTTCGACAGCGAGGACGCCCTCCTCTCCTGGATCGAGACGCAGCCCCACCGCGACCGGACCCGGACGACGCGGAACTACTTCATCGGGCGGAGGTACACGCGGGAGAAGAGGGCGGTGGGGGAGAACCAGCATACCGAGGGGGAGGGTGGCAAGAAAGTTGCCACCCTCGAGCAGGAGTGGGACAGCCACGCCGAGCGTATCGGCAAGGAGGAGAACTGCTCCCACCAGCGCGTCAAGACCTGCGAGAAGATGTCCCTGCACATCGACCACGTCTGCAAACCCGGCAAGGGGATGGAGTGGCTGCGCGACCTGATCCTCACGGAGAAGGTGCCGACGAAAAAGCCGTCCGGGGGGATGAGGATCCCCCCGGACGGCCAACGAGCCAGACAACCGCTCCGCGAACCAGACGCCCGCCATCATCGCACGCGCGAGGCGGCGGGATCAAATCGGCGTCGGCTTCCCCGGCCTCCCGGTCTTCTGTTCCCACCGCGCGACCAACTCCGCCCTCGGCCCGGCGGATGCAAACGCGAGTGGGATTATCGCGGCGGTGGGAGGGGCAAAGGGTTAGACAGACTGAGCCGTCCTTGAGACCCAATCGGTGAAGCCTGCCAAGTTCATCTCACCCGAGGCGACACTGAGGGTCACGGCGAGCGCTTCCGGGTCCAGCCATCCGCAGAGCAGACGGTATCCGCCCCAGTCGAGAACCATCGTGCAGGCCATCATCCTGGTCCGTTTGTTGCCGTCGTTGAAGACGTGACTCCGGATGATGTGCCAGCCGACCGCTGCGGCTTTATAGAGGTTCAGGTAAGTAATTTCCGCAAGACAACGGGATGTCATCGCAGTCAGGCCCAGGAAACAAGGTACTGACAATCGTTCGTCACCGGAAATTACTTACCTGAACCTCTATAGCCTGGACCGTCGGGTACATCGGTTGGCCGAACAATGACTCGTCGATGACGCCGAGAATGTAGTCGAGAGAGTTGCGGTTGAGGAAGTTGCCGGGTGGTATAAAAGAACCGCCGGACGCTTCGAGCATCCGGCGGTTGATTTCGATGACTTCATCGACCGTTATCACTTCGCGAGCTCTTGCCATAGCCCTTCGTGGTCCTTCATCAGCCGGTTGAAGGTGGAATCGAACTCCGGCCGAATGTTGGGCGCTGTCTGCGTCGCGACGGGCTTTTTCTCCGCCTGCGCCTGCGATGACCCGAAGAGGTATGCGATGAAGTAGCTAGCCTTTCGGAAAATCTGACCCATTACGCCCTCCTTCCCCCTTGCTGACCCGCGTCGATCCTCATCTGACTACCGAATTGGCAGACAATAGTAGCATCTAGAGATGATCGGCGACGTTACCACTCGAACTAAAGTAGACCAACCAGAAACGGGGATAATCAAGAGAATTGTCGAAATCATTGCCACCAGCCACCAGCGCAACCGGACCATGCACCCCATATTCACAATGGAGCGGTTGGGGAGGATGTCCGCGAATGACTTGCTTCGAGAACACGAAGAAGGGGCGAGGCGTCGGCGCATCGCCCCTTCCGTGCTCCTCACGTCACCGCCTGGCGTCATACGGCAGGCCGGCCTCGAGGATGCCGACCATGTGGCGCACGACCCAGGCGATGCGCCTGGACTCCACCGCGTCGGGGGCGAGGTCGCGCGCGAAGTACGCCCCGTCCTTCGGCCTCAGTCCCTCGATGGCTTCCGCCAGCGCGTCCGACGACAGCCCCGCCGCGTGCAGCGCGTCGATCGCCTCGAGCCACCGGCGGCGGACCGCCTCGACCCGGTCCTTCTTCTGCTTCTTCTTGCCCATTGGATGATACTCCTTCGTTCGTGTGTGTGAATGGTTCTCTCAGACTGCCGACACTTCCGCCGAGGCGAATCGCCCCACCCGCTCGAGGACGCGCTTCCGTTGCGTCGCGTGGACGGCGGCGTGGACCTCGTCCTCGCCGGGGCGCGGTTCGAGCCTGCCGAGGAGGTAGCCGACCTCCTCGGGAACGTCGTGGTCGATGACGGCGTCCAGCCCCATGCGCAGCATGAAGCGGAGGTGATTCGCCGGCTCGTACCTCTCGCCGTCGGCGAGTTCGTAGGGGGCAACGTCCACGGGCGCGGGCGCGGCGTCGATCGCCCCGGCGAAGGCGTCGAACGCATCCCCGGCGGCCTCGGCCGAGCGGATGGCCTCGGCCCACGCGTTCCAGAGCCGGACCTGGGCGGCGGTCGCCGGCGGCTTCGCGGGGGGATCCTTCGGGGCGGGATCCTTCACGGGGGCGGTCTTCTTCTTCATGTTCGGACTCCATTTCTTCGGACAAGGGGGACCGGGCGGGAACACCCCGCCCGGTCGTTCGGTGCGTCGGTCAGCGGGACTTCCGTCTCCGCGCGGGCGTCTGGGTCGGGGCGACGTAGGGGACGGCATGCGACTTCACCAGCACGGCCGTGGGGTCGTCGTCCGGGTTGCCGTGCCGGTCGACCAGCGTCGGGCCGTCGGTCGTGAACGCGGGATCAGGGGCGGCGGGGTACTTCTCGATGGGGGTGTCGCGCTCGACCTCGGGGACTGGCCCCTTCGTCTCGACCTCCGCCTCTCGGGCGATGCTGAGGAACTCGTCCACGAGGGGCAGGCCGGTTCGCTTGGGTTCGGGTGTCGGCTCCGGGTCTGCGGGTCGCTGCCCCGCGAAGAGGAATGGCAGCCTCGCCAGCACCTCGGGGGCGGGAAGAGTGTGCAGGATGTCCGGGTCGTCGGTCGGCTCGGTGTAGACGTAGCCGTTGACCGGCTCGACCCGGTGAGGCTCGACGCTCGCGGGGACGGCATCGGCGCGGATGGCGTTCTGGATGCCCGTCGCCTCGCCCAGGACGTAACCCAACACATCCCCGGCGATCGAGGCGACGAGGGAGCCGGCGTCTCGGAGGCGGACGCCGGCGGCGTGTGCGGAGGCCCGCCGGCGGTCGATGGCGGACTCGACGGCGGAGGTGCCGACGGCGTCGAGTCGCGCGGCGGCGGCGTCGATGCTGCTGATGAGGGAGGCTTCGGCGGCGGACAGCTTCGTGAGGGGATGATTCGCGTTCATGGTTCGTGGTTCTCCAGTTAGGGGGTCGTGGGTGGGTCGGTTACGCGATCGCCAGCACGGCGGGTTGCCGGGGCGAGAGGAAGTCGTCGATGCCGTTGATCTCATCGCGGACCTCGGCCCGCAAGCGCGTGACGCGGGCGATGACCGGGTCGAGGGCGGCGGAGGGGTGGTTCGTCGAACGACTCAGGCGGCGAAGGTCGCGCAGCACGGCGGTCAGGTCGGTGGCGTAGTGGCACAGCGAATACTGGCCGAACACGAGGGCGGACTGAAGGGCGGCGTTGTCGGTCATGGTCAGGATCTCCATCGGCGGACAGGGGAGGCCCGGCCCTCGACGTGAGGGCGGGGCGCAGGCGTCGGGTCAGAAGGGCAGGTCTTCCAGGCTCATCTCGAACTGGCGGACCCGCGCGGCCTCGGTGAGTTGGGTTTCCAAGCGACGCATGGACGTGAGTAGGGCGGTTCGCGCCTTGCGGAGGTCGCGCAGGGCTTCGGGCGACTGCTCCGCGCCCAGTCGGCGGATCCGGGTGCCCAGGCAGGCGAGGAGCGTGTCGGCGCTGAGGTAATCGCTCTCGATGTCGGACAGGGCGGAGAGGGTGTCGATGGTCATGGTTCGGGTTCCTTTCGTGGAAGGCGGCGGAGGGGGTTCACGATGCGTCGCGGACCAGGTCGAGAACGTCGCCGGGGGCCGACCCCTCGAGGAGCGAGAGGTTCGAGCGGACGGACCAGGCCGTATGCCAGGCGTCGTGCCGCACGTCTTCGCCGTCGAGGCGCTCCGTCTCGCGGGACGGGAGGTCGCCCAGGGCCGACCCGAGCGTCTCGCACGCGGAGGCGGCACGCCCGAGGGCGACGAGGGCGTCGGCCCAGGCTCGCATGGCGATGCCGAACGCCTTGCGGTTGTTGTTAGGATTCGTGCGCGGCCTGCGGGGTGTCGCGAGGGTGTCGTCGGGGCGTTCAGCGTTGCGGTAGCCATGTGTTCGGTTCTCCATCTGGGGGAAGGGTGCCCCGGCCACGAAGTGCGGCCGGGGAGGGTTCGCGGCTCAGTTGTCGGTGATCGAGGCGACGAGGGCGGAGGCCAGTTCGCCGACGCCCTTGGTGACCTGCGTCCAGCACATCCAGGACAGCAGGTCGGCGGAGAAGATCGCGTCCCACGCCTTCACGGTGCATTACACCGACGCGGCGGACAGGGCGAGGGCGGCGAGGACGGTCAGGGTGAGCATGGTTCGGGTTCCTTTCGAGGGCGAAGGTGTGGGGTTGGTTCAGGCGACCTTGCCTTGTTCGCGCCACCGGCGCATCGAGAGTTGGTGCTTGCAGCAGGGGTGGGCCACCGAGTTCCGCCGGAAGCAGAAGTCCGGGCAGCTGCAATCGCTCAGGTCCGCCGGCACGTCGTAGCTCTTGCCGGTCGCCGTGCTGGTCAGCGTGTAGCCGTGGACGACCGGCTCCCCCGCCTCCGGCAGCGTCGCGTTGTACGCCAGGAGGTAGACCTGCCCGTTGATGCTCACCCTGCCGGGGATGCCGTCCGGCTGCATCTCGCAGCAGCAGACCGGCTTGCTCAGGACGGTCGCCTCCTCGAGGCGGACGGGCAGGATCCGGCGGCGGGTCGTGCAGGCGGTCATGGCTCAGGCTCCTTCTGTCGCGGGGGTGGTGGTTCCGACAAGGTGAATAATAAGGTTCATCTGTTGAATAGTCAACAGATGAGTTTGTGTTTGTGAGCGGATCGTTCCGAAGTCATTGATTGGCAAGATGTTAAGACTGTCCTGTTGACTAATTTGTTTCGAGAGGGTAGACTTATTCAGCTACATCCCACAGGCGAGGTGAAAACTTGGCGAAGAAACGAGCGGCGGGTCAGTCCGACCACGAACCCGTCAGTGAAGCGGCGAGGGCGTTCGGCGAAAAGATCAGGGCCAGGCGAGAATCGCTTGGACTGACGAAGTACGCCCTGAGCAAGCGGACAGGCATCAGCGCGCAAGGGGTGCTGCTGTTGGAGTCGGGGAGGCGTGAGACGAGTTGGGAGCGGGTGCAATTGCTCGCGATGGTCCTGGGCATACCCCTCGAGGAACTGCGAGATCCGTCATTGCATCTGTTGGACTACACGCCCATACCAAAGGGCCGCCCGAAGAAGCCGGAAGCCCCTCCCGCCGAGGTGCCAGCGAAGAAGCCCGCGAAGAAGAGGGACGGTTGAGCGGTAGCCAACGCGAAAGGAAGGAATCTTATGACCGAAGTCTTGACGACGGGCGAACTGGCCTCCCTGCTCAAGGTCCACGTCTGGACCATCCGCTCCTGGTGGCACAAGGGGGTCTTGCCCGAACCCCTACTGCCGTCCCCGCGCTGCCCCCGCTGGCAAACCGCCGACATCGACGCCTGGATCAGGGGCGGGTGCAAGCCCGCCCAGTTGAAGGCGTACAAGCGCAAGAGGTGAGGCGGGCACGCCATGACCTCCGAAGCCGGTGAAGAAGGCCCGCGAAGAGTGACGCGAGGCCCGGCTTGCCGTTGCCCCCTCCGTCACTGAGAATAGGCGTGAGACCGTCTCCCCGGAGGTCCGCCGTGCCCAACATCCGCTCCCCCGTGTGCTTGATTACCTACGAGGTCGCGCCCGACCCCTCGGGGGCCAAGATCCAATGCCGGGTCTGCGGCCAGAAGATGCGTGTCGCCCCGCCCCCGCCGGCGAGAACAAGACGGTGTTGGTGCGCTGAAAGGAACCCGAAGCGGAGCCGGTCCGACGGCCGGCAGACGAGCCGCCACCGGCACGCACCAGGCGGGAAGACGACGAGGAAGCGGACGACCGACCACGGAGGCGAAAGCGCCGAAGGCGGGACGAGGAATACGACGACGACGATCGCCGGACGCGGTACTGCCACCACTGCGACCGTCGAGTCCGCCCGGAGATTTCGAGGAGGAGGGCGCAGCCCTGGTCGCTCATCTGCATCATCGTCGGTGCCGCGATGGTCTTCTTCGTTCTCGGCATCGCCCTCATCATCATCGGGGCGTTGCTCAAACAGCGCGTCGAGAAGTGCCCGGATTGCGGCGACGAACTCCACGTCGGCGAAGTGGGTATCGGGGGGTTGAAATAGGGCCGGCGACGAATCCCAAGAAGAAAGGCGTTGAGAGATGACACTCTCCGACTACATGAGCGCGGCGAGATTCCCACTGACATCGCAGAAGGGCTTGTCGGCGCGGCAGCAATTCATGATCGACGCCTTCAACGACGACCAGAAACCTCCGCCCGGCTACGTCAGGGATGAGGAAGGCGAGCGGCGCAAGGCCGAACTGGTGGAGAAGGTGGCGGCCCAACCGTCCCTCCTGCGCGAGATGGCGAAGAGGTGAGGCGGGCACGCCATGACCCCCACCGGCCCAGGGCAGGCCGAGGCCCACGCGCGGCCCGTCGCCGCTGGGGGCGTGGTGGGCGTGTCTGAAGGCGAGGGTGTGGGGGGCAAGGTAAAGTGATGACGACACCGTTTCTGGCCTGATCCGCAATTTGCGGATCAGATACAAGCGTCGAGGGCCGAGGGGGGCAAGGTAAAGTGATGACGACACCGTTTCTGGTGTCATCCTTCACGCTGATGCTTTCAAGCCCACCGACCTTGCAATTTGCTGATTCCGACTGTATCGATTATTCTGTCTGAAACATTTGTTCAGGACGACATCCGGGCTGTTCAGGGTGCGATTGGGTGGATATGCTGGCATTGACGGATGGTCTGTGTCTCGCATGGGAGGAATTATCGTGTCTCTCGCAGTGTCGGTAGCCAAAGAACTCGTCAGGCTTTCCTTCGCGGAAGTCGAGGCTGATCCTTTGACCGACCTCCGCCTGCAAAAATTGCTCTACTACGCGCAGGCGTGGTCGTTGGTTGTTCGCGGCAGCGAACTCTTCCCCGAGGAACTGGTGGCGTGGCGGCATGGCCCCGTCGTCGTCGAGGTCTACAAGGGACTGCCGCAGGGACAAGGGGCCAGCGTGATTCCTGCCGACGAGTATACCGAGCAGCCCGACCTCCTCGACGAAGAGAAGGAGTTCGTGGGTCGGGTCTGGGATTCGTACAAAGAGCATTCGGCGATTCGCCTCGCCAGGATGACGCACGACGAAACTCCCTGGAAGAATGCTTGGGGGGACCGTCCGAGAGCCGACGTGGGGAACGACCCCATCCTCGTCGATGACATGGAGGAATACTTCAGTCAACAAACGATGCCTGCCGCGCTTGCCGAGTACGAACACCGGCTCCGCAAGCGAGAAGAAGAGGCATGCCACCGGCTCACGATGCGGCCCAAGATCGATGTCGCGCGCCTGCTCCCGAAGTCCCTCGTCGCGGGCGGATGATGCCAGTGCGAATCATTTACTCTCGCGGGACTGTCGTTGTTTTCGCCCAAGACCAGGACATGCGCGGGGGCAATCGCAAGAACCGCCCCGTCGTCTTGGTGAACGACTTCACCGACGAGGACGAGTTCGCGGTCGGGGTGGCGATTACAGGCGAATTCGCCCGCCCACTTCCACCAACTTCAATACCCTTGCCCTTTCAGCGAAAGGGGAGCCGGGGGCGATGCCAGACCGGCCTTACGAAAGATTCGGTTGCCGTTTGCGACTGGCTGGTTCATACGCGCGCTGATGGCATCCTCGAGAGGATAGGCTACCTCCCGCCGGAGCCGCTGGAACACATCCTCGATCAACTCGACATACTGTTCCCACCAGAAGACTAACCAAGCCGACCGGGTCCATTCTCCACGCTAACCGCCCGCGTGTTTCGATCCCTCTCGGCTGGCGCGTCAGCGGCACCGCCTTGATTGGGGCGGGGTCACGACCATCGGGTACAACGGGGAAGGATCCCCACCCCCGACAGGGCCTCCCCATGAAGAGTATCCTCCGAAGCAACGATTACGAGGTCGAGTCGGTGCGGTCGGGGCCGTACCCCCTGCTGCGCGACTGCACGGTTCGCGGCACCGCGATTGCGCTCGAGGCTTCCTCACCCGAAGCGATCGCGTCCGAAGTGATCCACACGGCCCGCGCGTCGGTCGCTCGTGTGGCCGCCGACAGCATCCCCCACGCGATCGAGATCACGTTCGACGAGGCTGGATCGTGTCGCACCGCAGACTACACCCTGTCATTCCGGCAAGTCCGTCGGGCCGTCGCGGCGTGAGTCGGGCCTTGATATGCAAGCTATGGCCTCGCGCCCCTCGAGGGACGCAGCGCTGGACGCGGGCGTTCGACTCACCCCGGAACGCCACCGACGTACTTTAGCCAGGGTTGTTCCTCCCCGCCGAAGAAGTTGCCGAGCCACTTCCTGAACTTCGGCTCGTAGCCCTTCCTCCTGTTCCACGTCTGATAGTTCTTGATGGCGGTCATCATCCGGACCGGATCCTCGCCGTCCGCGAGGAGTGCCTTCACCCGCTGGATCCCTCCCGGCATCAGGCGCGTCGGGCCTATCAGATCCTGGTAGGCGGACTCGATGTCCTCGGCCGTGATCCGCTTGCGTCGCCCCTCGCCCCTGAACATCTCCGCCGTGCCTTCGGCGGCTTGCCGGGCGAGATGGGGCCAGTGCGAGAGATCCACGAGGTACGTCGCGCAGCGCCCCCGTCCCTGGTGGGCTTGGGAATTGCCGAAGTGCTTCGGATCGCCCACCCGACGCATGAACCCGTCCTTGACAGTACTGGCGATGTACCTACCGACGTTCCTCTGAGAGATGCCCAGCATGTACGGACGGGCGAGAACGTCTTGCGGCAAGCCGATGGGCTTCGCTCCCAATGTTACCTGAGCGTAGGCGCAGAGGCTGACGAAGCGGATGTAGGATTGGGCGTAATTGGTCCGCCCGATGGGCGTCGGCTCGGCGTCGGCCCGCCGCAACGCCTCTTGGAGAGGGTTCTCCCCGTAGGGGCAGCGGATCCGAACCCAAAGGTCGCGGAACTCCACCTCGGCGTCGTTCGGGCCGACGCCGAGGTGGGTCGTCCAGTGGTCACCGGAGGGGTTCCTGCCTATTCGCCTGAGAAGTCCATCGACGAGATCCCAGGCCGCCCCCGGATCGAGGCTTACGAGCTCGTCGTCACCGCGAAGGAGGTAGACGAACGCGAACAGCGGCGTGTGCCAGTCGGGGGATCTTTCCCGACGCTCGATGGCCCTCTGGAGTATCCGGGGGAACCGCGAGCCGAGTTCGTATGCGGTCTTCCAATCCAGGGTATTTCCGTCTTGGGTTTTCTCTTCCTTCTCCAAGACTCCACACGATCCCTCTCCGCCCGCGACAGCGGCTCGGAGAGAGTCGGAGGGAGTCCTGAAGTCAGGAGAATCAAGACAGACATATTCCGACTCGGAAGGTCCGTTATTCGCCGCGACGGGCGGTCGGACCTCCCGGACCGCCCTCTTCCGGGTCTCGCTAGCCGCGAGTTCGAGCAACTCGCCACTCGAGAGAGGGGTGGGCAGCGCCTCGTTGAAGGGCACGACTTGCTCGAAGACCCTGCCCTCGCCCCGGTCGAGAAGTTCGTTTATGCGCGCCGTGAGGGCGTGAAGGGAGTCGGGGACGGGTTCGGACGGAGCCTCGCATTTGCCGCGAGGCGAAGTGGGGGGTATCATGTCGTTGTCCTGTCGGCGTCTGCGTAGCGTTCTGAATTGCCAGCCGGGGCTCGTCACCCCGGCTGGCTGCGTCTTCAGACAGTCTCCCATATCGGGCGCTCTCTCGCCCAATCAAACCCCTCCCGAGACACACTCCTCGGCGTCGGTCGCGAGGGCTGACGCGGTTGGGTCGGCGATGCCACCCCTCGAGGAAGCAATCGCTTTCCTCCATCGCCGCCACCTGACCGACAACCAGCGCGCGATGGTCGCCGCCGCCTACCGCGAGCAGGTGGACGGGATCGCGCGGAAGCTGATGGAGGATGGTGGTAAGAAAGCCGGTCGCGGCAGACCCGCAAAGGGTGCGGCATCCGCGCCGCACCCTATTCCGAAGCGGGCCGAACTCACCCGCTCCAAGGTCGGCAAGCCCTTCCGCGTCGGCGAGAAGGCGGTGGACGCGATGCCTACCGCTCGCGTGCCCCAACCCCTTGCGGGAGTAATCGCGAGCGACGAGTCGGGGCGAGGTACGAGAAGCAACTCGACGAGATCGGCTAGCGCCGCATGGAGGAGGGCGGACGCAAGGGCGGTAAGGCCAAAGGGAAGGGTGCGGGCAATTGCCCGCAGGCTTTACCGAGCCGGGCCGACGACTCGCGCACCCAGGCCGGGCACCTCGTCGGGCGCGACCCCAAGCAGATCGACGCGGGGGTCCAGGTATGGGACGGGATGGGATGCAGGTTGCAAGCGTCAATTTCGGAATTGCGAAATTCCGAAATATCTTGCCGGCAACGGTGTCCGGGTGTGGGACGGAATGCGGCGCGAGATGAATGACTATCTCATTCGGTCCTACATGCCGTAAGTGGGGCGAGGCTCGACGAGGCCACGGCGGAGCGAAACAAGGCGCAGCAGATGGCGGCGGACCCGAGTGTGACGGCTTCCGAGACCGAGGACGTGCGCGACCAACGCCTCGCGGAGCAGTCCCAAGTGGCGGGCAAGGCCGGTGGGAGGGGGAGGGGGGCGGATAGCCAAGGTAGCGAAACTACCAAGGCTGTTCAGAGCCGTGGGGCCGAGTACCTCGTCCGCCGCCTCAAGCGCGACGCCCCGCACATCGCCGACGCCCTCGGGCGCGGCGAGTACAGGTCGGCACGGGCAAGCAGGTTACCTGCTCGAATCGGGCGGGAAAAGAGGTCCAGGCGAAGGAAGTGAAGGTTGCTCGATCTCGAGAGGCGGCTCGCC
>JANXSH010001361.1 GCA_025356615.1 Planctomycetia bacterium
GGAGCGCGAGACAAGCTCCGCTTTGCGTCGCGGCTAAACGACTAAAGGTGAACCAGGGATCGAGGTCGGCGAAACGCGGACCCCACTCCCCAGGCCATAAGCTATCATTCCCTCATACCCTGAAGAAGTCCCCCTATCGGAGATGGACCCCCGTGATGATTGCCCTCCCCTCGCCCCGACGACTCCTCACCGGGATGGTCCTCGCGCTAGTTGCGATCCCCATCAGTTCGCTCCCTGCTGCGGAAAAGGCCGACCCCGCGAAGCTGACGCTCGAGCGGATCTTCGCAAACGAGTTCGACCCGGAGTCGGTCGCGGTCGGCCCTTGGTGGCCCAAGGTCGCAGGGTATGCGGTGATGGAGCGCGGTGAGGGGAAAGGCCAGGGAAACGATCTCGTTCGCGTCAGCCTCCCCGACGGGAAGAAGGAAGTCATCGCCTCGGCCCGGCACTTCATTCCGTCCGGCGGGACGGCCCCGCTCGCGATCCAGAAATACACCTTCTCCGCCGACGGGTCGCGCCTTCTGATCTACACCAACTCCAAGAAGATATGGCGGCGCAGCTCGCGCGGCGACTACTGGATCTACGACATCACGACCCACGAACTGAAGCGACTCGGCGGTGATGCGCCGCCGTCGTCGCTCATGAACGCTCAGTTGTCGCCCGATGGCAGTAGGGTTTGCTATGCGCGCGACAACGACCTCTATGTGCAGGACTTGCGCGACCTCAAGATAATACGGCTCACGAAGGACGGGACGGAGACGATACTCAACGGCGTCTTCGACTGGGCCTACGAGGAGGAGTTCGAGATCGTCGATGGCTTCAAATGGAGTCCCGACGGTAAGCGAATCGCCTTCTGGCGACTCGACACGAGCGAAGTTCCCACGTTCAACCTCATCGACAACACCTCCGGTCTTTATTCCAAAGTAACGCCGATCCGCTATCCCAAGGTCGGCGAGAAGAATGCAAAGGTACGCATCGGCATCGTCGATGTCACTACTCGCATGACGCGCTGGGTCGAGACCGCACCCGACCACTACGTCGCCCGGATGGACTGGGCCGCTGATTCCAACGAAATCGCAATCCAACGATTGAACCGTCTCCAGAACGAGAACACCGTCTTTCTCGCCGACGCCGTCTCCGGCAAGACGAAGCCGATCCTCACCGACACCGACCGCGCCTGGGTGGACGTGCAAGGCGACATCCTCTGGGTGGACAAGGGCAAGCAGTTCGTCTGGGTGAGCGAGCAAGACGGCTGGCGTCACCTCTACCTCGTGAGCCGAGCCGGGGCGGAGAAGAAGCTCCTCACCAAGGGGGATTACGATGTCATCCACGTCGAGGGTTGGGACGAGAAGAACGGCCTCCTCTACTTCATTGCCTCGCCCCACAACGCGGCCCAGCGCTACCTCTACCGCGTGCGACTCGACGGCAGCGCGGCCGAGCGCGTGTCGCCGTCGGCCCAATCGGGCACGCACTCCTACAGGCTCTCTCCCGACGCGCGTTGGGCCGTCCACACGTTCTCTACCTTCGACTTGCCTCCTGTCACGCAATTAATTAGTTTGCCCGATCACAAGACCGTGAAGGTTCTCGCGGAGAACAAGAAGCTCCGAGAGAAACTCCGGGCGCTGAAGCGCCCCACGACGAAGTTCTTCCCGGTCGAAATCGACGGCGGCGTGAAGCTCGTCGCCTGGCGCATCGAGCCGCCCGACTTCGACGCGCGGAAGAAGTACCCCGTCCTCGTCCACGTCTACGGGGAGCCTGCCGGACAGACCGTCCTCGACCTGTGGGGGGGCAAGAACCACCTGTGGCACATGATGTTGGCACAACAAGGCTACGTCGTCCTGAGCATCGACAACCGGGGCACGTCCGCGCCACGCGGTCGGGCGTGGCGGAAGTCGATCTACCGCAAGGTCGGCCTACTCGCCGCCGACGAGCAGGCCGCCGCCCTGCGTGTCCTCCTCGACGCACACCCGGAGATGGACCGCGAGCGCGTCGCCATCTGGGGCTGGAGCGGCGGCGGGTCGATGAGCCTGAACGCGATCTTCCGCCACGCCGACCTGTATCAGACCGCCCTGTCGGTCGCCCCCGTCGCCAATCAGCGACACTACGACAGCATCTACCAAGAGCGCTACATGGGCCTGCCCTCCGACAACGTCGAAGGCTACCGCGAAGGCTCCCCCATCACCCACGCCAAGAAACTGAAGGGCAACCTCCTCCTCGTCCACGGCACCGGCGACGACAACTGCCATTATCAGGGCACCGAGGCGCTCATCGACGAGTTGATCGCCCACGACAAGCACTTCACGATGATGGCGTACCCCAACCGCAGCCACTCCATCTCCGAGGGGACGAACACGACGCGCCACCTCTACGGCCTGCTCACGCGCTACCTGACCCGGAACACGCCGCCCGGCCCCCGCGATCGTCCCACGATCGGATCGAGCGACTTGGGCCTCCTTCTGCGTGGCCTTGCGAATACCCCCGGAGTGGGCGGTAATCCTATCGCGCGCCTCTGCCGAGAACGGTTGGCGAGCGACCTCGAATCGAAGGGCGTGAAGAGTCGGACGATCCGCGTCGAGGGCTGGAACGTCTCGATGGACGAACGCTTAGTCGAGGGCAGGCACGCGGAGATTGGCACCCGATCCAAAATGCTGCTCCAACGCCAACTCCAAGCCATCAAACTCATCGTACCCGAGGACAAGGTCAAACGCCTCCAACAGGTGACGATCCAGATCGACTTCGCGCGAGGGCTGTTGCAGTCGCCGCAGTACCACCCCGGCAGGCAGTGGTTGAAGGACAACGGCCACCCCGAGGAGCTGGTGAAGCGCGTCCACATCCCCGACGCCCGCTATTTCAACGACCGCCACTTCCAGCACCTCCAGCCGTGGGCGGTGATGCACGAACTGGCCCACGCCTACCACGACCAGGTGTTGGGGTTCGATAACGCCGAGATCGCCGCCGCCTGGAAGCGATTCGCGGCGAGCGGCAAGTACGATTCGGTCCTGCACCTCGATGGCAAGAAGCGGAAGCACTACGCGCTGACGAACCCGATGGAGTTCTTCGCCGAGATGACCGAGAGCTACTTCGGCCAGAACGACTTCTACCCGTTCAACCGGGCCGAACTCCGGCGCGACGAGCCGGAGGTCTATGCGCTGATGCGCAAGCTCTGGGGGCCGCTGCCGGGGAGGAAATGACTCGGCGAGGCGTGACGCCTCATCCCGCCACCAGGTTTCGGCGGAGTCGCTCCTCGAACTGGTCGCGGGGCAAAAAGCCTTTCATGTCCAGCGCGTAGCGTGTGCCGACCAGGTCGGAGATCATCACCTCTTCGTCCTCGTCGTAAGGCGGAAAGAGGAACCAAGCATTCGCTTCGGTGTTGTCGAATCGGATGAAGGTCGGATCGACTCGCATCGTGAAGCCGAGATCGATCAGAAGCCGAGACAGCGCCGCAAATTTGGCAGGGGGCATGAGTCACCTCGGAGTTGAGGCGTCCGCTGACAGGTCGCGTAGTTCGGCGAAATGTCGGACGGACGTGGGACTTAGGACGTTGTGCTGGGGGACGCGAACCGTGATCGTTTGGGCGGCGGCGAACAAATTGAATCCCGACTGGGCCGCGAAGTAGTTCTGGACGTGAATCCAGTACGCCCGGTCCGCGATGACATCGTAAACCACCAGGATGACCGGAAGCGTTTGCCTCAACCAACCGGCGAGATCCTTGCGTCCGATGCGAAACGCGGCCACTGGTTCCGATGCGAGCCAGACGAGAGTCTCGGTCGCCTTGACCTGGATGGGGATGATGCCGTTCTCCATTTCACCGTTCCCGTCGAAGGTGAAGAGCAAGAGGTCGATCCCGTAATCGGAGCGAATTCGCTCGACCGTATACCCACAGAGTAGCGCCTGCCGCTCGGTGTGATTGACCGCCAGGTCGGCAATCACATGCTCCCTCGTCCGGCGCGATCCTGTTGGTGGTACGTTCTTCTTGGCCACGGGCAAACTCCCCAAAGACGATAACAATTCTAGCACAGGCTCTACCCCAACCACCACACGAACAGCGTCATCCGCTCCGTCCCTTGCACTTCGCTCGACTACGTCTCCCACTCACTCCCCGTCTCGGAGGATCAACCCGCGTGCCGGATGCGGAGGTCCGCACAGGTCGCCCGATAGCTCGCCTCCAGGTCGAGCGGGACCGAGAATCCGGTAGCGATCCACAGTGGGAGGGTCGGCAACGGTTCCCCCAAGACGAGAGGTGCCGGTCAGAGCGACAACTGCTGAGTCGGCTCCTCGCGGCCGTCGGAACAGTAGGACACCGCCGAGAGACCCGCCGGGATCGCGGCACCCGGATCGACACCCAGGAGGGCGAGGATGGCGGCGTTCAGGTCGGCCCGGCGGGTGGTGACGGTATCCACGACCACGACGCTACTGCCCCGCTGGAGGTAGCCGACGCACTTGATGGCGAACGCTTGCCGAGACTGGGGCCGATCCTTGTTGCGGGGGCTGAGAATCTCGATGGCGGCCGCCAGACGGGGGTCGCCGTCGTCGGCGAACACCTGCACTTCGACCTCATCGACCGGCGGAAGTTCGACGGCGACGGCTAGGCCCGGAGCTGCTGGCTCCCAGGTGGGGAGGGCGGCGGTGTCGATCTCGACCGGCCCGTCTCGGTCCACGAAGGGCACGGCGTGGTAGCCGGGCGGCAAGACGCCCTGGTTGAGCAACCGCGCGATCGTCGCGGCCCAGGCTCCGTGGAAGCTGCGCCAGGGGTGCGATCGGCTCAGGGGTGGCTCGAAGTGGTCCAAGAGGGGCATGTCGGGAATCCTGTGTCCACCTTGCTCGACCCCCTCCGTCGCCACGGGAAAGGTCCTTTGCTCATTTTCCTGTGTTCACGGAACTCGAACCGCCCGATTGGCCCTCTTCGGCGTCACTCGGGTTCGTAGGTGAAGCCTTCTTGCACTTCCTCGTCCATCAACGTCTTGAGGTTCCACCCACCGATCCCCGCCGAGACGAGCCAGACCAGGACGTTGACGCCGATCGAAAAGTAAAGGCCGAGGTCGATGTCATCGAGGATCATGAAGATGAACCAGTGGATCACGAGCGTGCAGAGGAGCGTGAGGCCGATGGTGTTCAGCGGGAGCATGGCCATGACGCTCGCCACGATCCCCCAAGTGCGCGACTCCAGATTCTGCGCCTTGATGCCGCCGCTGACGATCACCGCAGAGTAGCCGGCGAGGGCGAGGAAGGGGAGCAGCGCCGCCATGAAGGTGTACCACGGCAGTTGGATGATGTACTTGTCCATGTCCACGCCATAGACCACCCAGAAGGGCGGCGCGTTGACCTTGGGCTTGGCCTTCTCACCCGGCGCGGGAGCCTCG
>JANXSH010000011.1 GCA_025356615.1 Planctomycetia bacterium
GGGGAGCAAGACCGGCCCGTGGGAGACTTCATCCCTTCAGACATGCCTCCGGCTCCCTCTCCCTTTTAGGGGAGGGGGCTGGGGGGTGGGGTCTAACTAGCGACGACCCGTGAGCTTCGAAACGACTGGCACGCGACCGACTCGCCTAATTCTTCACAACCTCTGAGGTTCACTTCGTTGTACATCATGAACGAAAAGAGCCGTGGCGGAATCGAAATCCCCCACGGCTCCATGATAGCTCATACCCGAGTCTCAGGCGATCGAATTCGCCAAGGCCGCCTCCGCCTTCTTGCGACGACGGGAGATGAACATGAAGACCGGCAAGCCGAGGATGCCCAACAACCACGCCGGCGGGGCCGGAACGACGTTGCCGGGGGGCGTGTTCCCATTGGTATTCTTGTTGATATTCACGTTCACATTCACGTTCTTCTGCTTCTGCTTCTGGTTCTGGTTCTGGTTCTGGTTCTGGTTCACGATCACGCTCTGGGTCGTGCCGGTTCCCGTTGTGGTGCCCTGGGTGGTCCCAGTGCCGGTCGTGCCATTAGTGCCCGTACCCGTAGTGCCACCGCCACTGAGGCCGCCACCACCTCCACCACTTCGCCCGGCAAGTTGCCCAGCGGGGACACCAGGCAGCGAGGAGCCGCCGACACCGCCGCCCGTGCCGGCGAGACCGCCGAGACCGCCGCCGAGGCCGCCGAGGCCACCGCCGCCAGGAGCTTGCGGGACGTTTGGATTGGGGGCCGGGTCGCCTCCGCCGGGTGGGCCGTCTGCGACCTCGCGCACCACGGGGACCGGGAGCCTATTCCCGGCGACGGCGGGAACGACTAGATTGCCTTCCGAATCGACCGGCAAGACGCCGCCGATCCGCTCCGAGATTTCGGCCATCGCCTGAACGATCTCGGCGGGGATGGCACCGACTGCGGGGCGATTGATCGCCGGCCGCGGAGTGAGGGCCGCATCCGAGCGGGTCGGCCCGTCATGGCTCGTGAAGCCGAAGATCACCGAGCGCTGCTTCGGGGCGATCGGGGTTTCCCGCCAAGAGACGCGAAGGGCGGGCCAATTCGTCCGCCAGCGGAGAGACGTACCCGCTTCGGGGTCGGCCGCCGAGTCGAACTTGGCGAGGCGCAAGCTGATTGCCGGTGCCTTCCCATCGGCCAGACCCCTGGTCTTGCTGAAGTCCGCGTTGGGGACGAGGACCACCGACTCCGGTTCCCTGCCCGGATCGTCACCCGGCAGGATGGCTGCGGCCGCCGGGACGATGCCGCCCTTGGCTAGTACGTTGATCCGCGTGATGCCGTAGACCTGCGGGGCGAGCTTGGCCTCGCCGGGGGAGGAGTACCCCTCGTCCGAGGATTGGACCCCCTGGAAATCGGTCGAAACGGGTTGGACGAGATTCTTCGCATCGGCCCCCACCTTGGCGGGGACGCTGATCGAAAAGCCGAGGCCCCTCCGCTCGATGAGGCCCGTCTTGTCGTTCTTCGAGCGATCGACGAAATGGCCCCAACTGGTGATCCGGCGTGTCGGGACCAGCAGACGGATGGTGATGTCCTTCACGCTCGCCTTGAGACCGCTGTCGTTGACGATCTGATAGAGATAGAGGTAGCGTGCCCTGGTATCCAGGTTGGGGCGGTCCGAGTTCAGGCCCGCGACGAGCGTCTTGTCGAAGCCCTCGAACTTGGTCCCGAAGGCGTCCCCCGCGACGGTCGTCGTCCTGCCGGACTCGTCGGTCGTGCCGCTCGTGACCGTGCCGGTCTTGTGGTCGAACACCATGAAGTAAACGGTAGCGCCGAGGGCCTCCGGGTGGGTGGCTACCTGGCGGAATTCGGCACTCGCCCTCCCCTTGATCGTGGAGGAGGCGACGCGAACGTAGCCCGTGTGTTCTTCCATCGCGCCGGGGACACCCGTCGACACCGCGTCAACGGGGATCTTGGTCATCGGGTCGGGAAGGACGGCCGTCATCGGGTCGGCATGGACGGCCGTTACGCACAGACCGGCCAGAACGACCAACCCGAACGCCACACGGTTCGACAGACAGGATGAGGTTCTCATGGGCACCTTCTTTCCAGGTGTAATTCTAGGAGACATCTCGTGCTCATCTTTCAGCGAGATCCAGCCATTCGTCGAAGCGGGAAATAAGGGGAGTGGCTTCGACGATCGGACCGAGAACCTACATCCAAGGGCCTATCGCGGGGATGGCAATAAGCGCTCGCTGTTCTAACAGCATATATCCTACAACCGACATAGCCTATCTCGTCAAGCGGAAATCGAACTTTTTCATCGATCGGGTCGGAACGATTATACTCCGGCCTGAAATCGGCGCGCTCCCGGCCTCATGAGGGACTCGATGGGGCTGATTTCCGGCGCAACCGTCGCCACAGCGGGCGAAGACGATCTTTGACCCTTTCACCGAATCGGCGACCTCGTTCGAGCCACGCGGACCGCACGATCCTCAGCCGGACTAGAGGCCGACTTGCCGTCGCGAGTTGCTTCTTGTAAGTCGCTTCGCCGCCCAGGAAGTCGAACTCGCGCATCCCCGAGGTGATGGCCTCCCGGATCGCGTGATAGAGCAGCACCCCGCCGGGGCGGAGCTGCTTGGGCACGCCCATCCTTCGCCCGCACTGGTAGAAGGACACCTTGCCGTTCCAGCGGATGTCGTACATCACCGCGATAGGCTCGCCGCCGACCGAAAGCCAGAGCAGGTCCAACGCCCCCTGCGCGAGCAGGGCGGGCATCACCCGGTCGTGGAACGCCAGGAACCGGGGCGAGCGGAACGTCCCCCCTGCGGCGTTCTCCCATCGCTCTTGGTGAAGCGCCGACAGGATGCGTTTCCCCTCGTCCAGACTCGGTCCATCGGTCGCCCGATGGAACACCGCCTTCCCGTCGGCCCACTGCTCGAAGTCGCGAAGCGTTCGGGTGATCAGATACCGATCCTTCTTGTCGCGATCGTGTAGGTATCCTTCCCAGGTGTCGGGCAACTCGATATACGGGGCGCGGGTCGTTTCCACGCGCTCGGCGAGCCATCCTCGGCGGCGGGCGGCGCTCGCCAGCATTTCGGGGATCGGACTCGTCCCGTCCATCAGCGGGATGACGAGTTCGTCCCAGCCTCCCAGACGACTCGACCCGAGAGCCTCGACAAGAGCCTCCACGACTTCGGATTCTCTCCCGCGCCGGGCGATCGGGGCGAGGTAGTCGGAGCAGACCGAGTCGGCCTCCCGCTCGCCGGAGCCGAGCATCGCCAGCCGCCGAAACGGCAAGCCCGGTGCGTACCAGTGTCGGCTCGAGTGGAGCGGAACCAGGCCGATCAACTCGCCCGCCTCTTCCACACGAAGGCAGCGCAGTCGTCGCCCCTCTTGGCCGCCGAACACCTCCCACCAGCTGCCCATCCACTCCGGGCCGCGCGTCGGCTCGTTGCCGTCGCTCTCCGCGAGCAGCGCGTGCCAGGCGGGTCCGAGCC
>JANXSH010000020.1 GCA_025356615.1 Planctomycetia bacterium
CACCGGTTGCAACCGGTGGGCTTGGGGTAGCGCCTCCCTTCCGCCAGAATCCGCTGGCGTACCCAGTGCGAGAGCGAAGAGTGGTCTTCAGGCTCTGGCCAGATCGTCCTTTGCTCGCTCCCCTTTCGGTGCGTCCCCCCTCCACTCGACGACTCTGCGGTTCGTCCGCTTCTCGGCTTTTGTCGCGCAACTAATCCCGAGGGGGCGCGTTCCAGTCCCTGTCGAGCGCGTACCCGTATCGGGGGAAGGAGCGGCCGCCCCGACGCGGGAGAGTCCCATGCCGAACCCGTCTCGAAGCGGCCCTCGTTGCCGACCCACGCCCATAACGCCTCGCCGAACCGCCCGGCAGCGTCTCACCCACCTGCTCCTGTGCGCCACGGCAATCGTCCTGGGGCTGGCCCTCGGCTCGACGCTGGTCCTCGTCGTCATGCCCAAGCGAAAGGCCGTCGCGCAATCGCTTCCCATCGCTCCACCCAAAGCCTCCCCAGCCATGCCCTCCTGGTCGATTCCCAACGCGCACTCCCCGGCGTCGATCCCGACACCTGCCCTCACGGCGTCGCTACCGCCTGTCGCCGAGACGCCACGTCCACCCGCTCTTCAGGCGAAGGCACCGGAAGAGAAGGTCGTGCGGGCCGTTCAGGTGCCCCAGCTCGAAGTCGTGCGGCCCCAGCAGGTGCCGCTGTTGGTCGTGAAGCGGATGCACGAACGCACAGCCGACCAGGTTCGCGCACAGGTCAAGAAGGCTCGCAACGTGAAACTGGACAAGACGACCGCGCGGACGGGATCGGGCCAGATGGTCAAGGCGATGCAGGCGACCCCTACGGGCCGCGCGAACACCGACTCGTCGCTCGCGGTGCTGGATCAACGGATCGACCTCGCCGGGCTACCCCTGCGGCGCGGGTCGGCCTGCCGCGTGGCTCCCGAAGCGGCGAAGGAACTCGTCTCCGGGGCCGCCGAGTTGAAATCCCTGGGATACGACCGACTCGTCGGGGCGCTCTCGAGTGACAAGCTGTGGACTCGTCCCGAGCGCATCCCGGCCCTGATGCAGGTCTTGATGGCAGAGGAGGAGAGGAAACGCAGGGTTCTCGTCCGGCACCTGGCCCGTATCGACGGTGCCCTGGCTTCTGCGGCGCTCGCACAAGTCGCCCTGTTCGACCCCGAACCGGAGATCCGCCGTGAGGCCGTCTCGTGCCTGGAGAGCCGACCGGCGGACGAGTACCGCCGCCAACTGCTGAGGGGGTTCGCGTCCCCCTGGCCGGTGGTCGCCGAACACGCTGCCGAGGCGCTCGGCGCGCTGAAGCGGACGGAGACCGTCCTCTCGCTGCTGGCGGTCTTGAACGGCCCGGACCCCCAGTCACCCTACGCCAAAGGGCCAGGCCCGGCTCGCTTCGTCAAGGAAGTGGTCCGCATCAACCACAAGATCAACTGCCTGATGTGTCACCCGCCCTCGTTGCGGGATACGGACCCCGCGCGGGCGACGGTCCCGACGCTCGACGAGCTTTCGACCCCAAAGGCGTTCGGGGGCTATGGCAACTTCGGCGGCAAGAACAACACCTTCGTCCGCGTGGACATCACCTATCTCAAACAGGATTACTCGGTGATCTTGCCCGGAGTCGAGTCGGGGCCTTTCCAGGGAGAGCAGCGCTACGACCTGTTCGTTCGCGAACGGTTCGCCGCGAGCGAGGATCTCATCGCGTCTGCGGCTCGCAAGAAGGCCGGCCTGACGGGACAGCAGAAGGCCGCCGTCTTCGCCCTGCGCGAACTGACGGGCGTGGAGCCTGGACCGGATGCCGTGAAATGGAGGCAATTCGCTCAGACGCATGAGCAGCTCGTTCATGAGCGCTGATCCGCGCGGGACATCGTTATACCTCGCGCGGTCAGGAATGACACAGACGCCGAAGGAGCCGCGCACGAAGTAAGCGGTCTTTTGTCGTACTCTCGGCTCGGCAACCCGCTTACTTCGTGCGCGGCTCCTCGTGTCATTCCTGCCCGCGACAAGTATAGGTCCAAAGTGTCGGTTGGAACGAACGGTACGCGCGAGGTCTTCGAGAACACCTTCCCCCGAGCTTCCTCCATCCCATCATCCCTCGGAATGTCCTACACTTCCATCAGGCCCGCCCCATCCGGCCCCTGATCGGGAGAATCGCATGCGGACCGAAGCGTACGTTCTGGAAGACCTCGCGCAACTCGCCCTCCCCGAGGGAGGCTGGGGCTACGCGCCGGGCCAGGGGCCGCACCTGGAGGCGACCTGTCTCGCGCTGTTGGCGCTGGCTTCCGACGACCGCTTCGCCTCCCCGCGCGACGCGGGCCGGGCGTGGCTCGAGACGTGCGCCGTCGGCGACGGCACCTATCGCCTCGCCCGAGGGCGACACGAGGCGGCCTGGCCGACGGCCCTGGTGTTGTTCACGCGCGCGGCGCTCGGCGATCCGCCCGAGCAGTTGGCCCCGGTCGCTCGCGCCCTCCTGGCGATTCGGGGTCGGCACGCCGACTTGAAAGACGACGAGGATGTCAACGACGTGGACGGCATGCTCGTCGGATGGCCGTGGGCCGAGGGGAATTTCTCCTGGGTCGAGCCGACCGCCTGGGCGTGTTTGGCCCTCCGGCGGGTCGGACAGGGCGACCACCCGCGCGTCGCCGAGGGGCAGAAGCTCTTGCTCGACCGCGTCCTCGAGACCGGCGGGCTGAACTACGGCAACCGCCGCATCTTCGGCGTCACGCTCGAGCCGATCCCGACGCCGACCTCGCTGTCCCTCCTCGCACTGCAAGGACGACAGGAGGATCCGCTCGTCGCCAAGTCGCTCGAGTATCTCGCCCACCACGCCGCCGGGTCCGACGATGTCGATCACCTCGGCTACGCCATCCTCGCGCTCGACGCCTTTCGCGCGGCCGGCACGCCATGCCCGATCCTCGATACCCTTCGCTCCCGCATGCGCGACGCCCTCTCCCGACGCGAGGAGACCAACTACGTCCGCCCCGCCCCGTTGCGGCTCGCCCTCGCCGCCCTCGCCCTCGGCATCGAGACGCGCAACCCCTTCCGCCTGCCCGCGACTCCTGCCGGGCCCGCGCTCTCAGCGGGCACCCTATCGACGGGCAAGCCGCCTCTGGGCGATCGCGTCCGCAACTGGTTCCACGGGCTGGCGCTGAACGCCACGACCTCGCTCAAGGTTCTCGACCCCCACTCCGCCGTCCACGTCGCCCCGATCAGCGACTACAACGCCGACATCAGCGATGTCATTCGGCGACAATACGAGTCATTCCGCGAGCGCGTCCCGCTGAAGGGGAAGCGCGTCGTCCTCAAGCCGAACCTCGTCGAGTACCACCGCGACAAGGTCATCAACACTGACCCGCGCGTCGTCGCCGCCGCCATCGAACTGTGTCAGCGCGAGGGGGCCGCCGAGGTCATCGTCGCCGAGGGGCCGGGCCACTGGCGCAACGTGGAATACCTCGTCCAGGCGTCCGGCCTGGGAGACGTGTTGCGCCACTACAACGTCCCCTTCATCGACCTCAACCACGACGAGCCGGTCAAGACGGTGAATCTCGGCAGGCTCACCAAGCTCTCGCACCTCTACCTGACGAGGACGATCGCCACCGCCGACGTGGTCATCTCCATGCCCAAGCTCAAGACGCACCACTGGGCGGTCGCGACGCTCTCGCTGAAGAACCTCTTCGGCACCCTGCCGGGCATCTGTTACGGCTGGCCCAAGAACGAGTTGCACTGGCGCGGCATCCACAACAGCATCGTCGATATCGCCCTGACGCGGACGCCGGACCTCGCCATCGTCGATGGCATCGTCGGCATGGAGGGCGACGGCCCACTCAACGGCACGCCCAAGCCGGTGGGCGTCCTGGTCATGGGCGCGGACCTCCTCGCCGTCGATGCGACCTGCTGTCGGTTGATGCAACTCGACCCGATGAAGGTCGGCTACCTCGTCCTCGGCGCGGGCAAGAAGCTCGGCCAGATGAACGAAGCCGCGATCGAGATGTTAGGAGAGACGATCGCGGGACGGCGGAAACCGTTCGACACGGTGAAGAGCTTTCAGGATGTATGGACAGGGCGAGGCGCGTAGAATACGATCATCGAGGAAACCGTTCAAGGAGGTACTCATGTCAACCGTGACCATCGAAGACGCTCAGGCCACTTTGAAAGACCTGATCGCGCAGTTGAACCCCGGTGAAGAGGTCACCATCACGCAGGATGGCATGACGATCGCGCGCCTCACCGCAGAACCCAAGCGGGACATGACACCACGGCGTCTCGGTACGATGCGGGGGA
>JANXSH010000053.1 GCA_025356615.1 Planctomycetia bacterium
GTGGTGGGGGCCGGCGAAGATCACTACGACCGGCTTGCCGTCCGCGTGTCGCCATTGCGGGTTGCCGCGCGCGACGTGGCCCTCGAGGAGGACGTGGCCTTGGGCCGCGTCGGCGACGAGGATCGGGAGGTGCGATGCGAAGGGCACGCCGTCGTCGGTCGAGCAGAGGGTCGCGAAGCTGTACGCCCGCATGAACCGCACGACTTCCTCGTGGTCGTTCTGCTCGAAGTGCGCCGGGACGTACATCAGGCGGCCTTCCTTCGGGTGTACTGCAAGAGTTGCATCCGCAATCCGGCCAGTTCTTCGCCGGGGATCGTCGCGATGCGAGTCCCCGGAAGCGCCCCGACGACGGGGTCGCTGACCGTGAACCCCGCCGCCCGCGCCTGCGCGACGACACCTTCCAGGTCATCGACCTCCCAACTCGCCATGCTGATGAGGCCGGGGGGCCGTTGCCGGAGGGGCCCCGATGTCGTGGGGTCGCCGAGCAGTTCGAGGATGGCGTCCCCTAGGCCGAACTGGCGAATCGTCATCGGCGGGTCCGCGACCTGCACCTCGCCGGCGATCGGCACGCCCAGGATCTCCGTCCAGACGCGCGAGGAAACCTCCAGGTCCGGCGTGATCGTGGCGAGGTGATCGAGCCGCAGTAACGGGAATGCGTGGCGCTGCACATGGGAAGGAGAGCCTTGCCGTAAGATGACATCGGCCCCGCCCCTGTCATGCAAATGGAGGCGAGCGCTCGGCTCCTGCTCGGCGAGCCGGGTGAAGGCGATCTCGTGCCGATCGCACGCCGAAAGCACGCCTTCCAGGTCGGCGGTTTCCATGCCAATGGCGAACAACCCCGAGCGGACTGAATCCTCGACGAAGCGGATCTCGACGAGGTTCGTCGGACCGCCAATCGTGATGACACGCGATTCGGATCGCGCAAGTATGTGTAGACCCAAACGTCTGTAGGAATTGACGGCCGCGTCCACGTCAGGGACGCCGAGATACACGGCTCGGATGGCGGTTAGTACCATAGACCTAGTTTATGGGCGTGAGCGAACTCCATCAAGGAGGAAGCCGACTTGGCCGAAAAATGGCTGCGACTCGAATGTTTCCATTCTCGGACATTCGCCTGCTCGCTATAGTGATTCCTACCTACCACTCTTTGGAGATGACCCATGAAGAAGCGCCTGGGGTTCACACTGATCGAGCTGCTGGTGGTGATCGCCATCATCGCAATCCTCATCGGCTTGCTCTTGCCTGCCGTCCAGAAGGTACGCGAGGCCGCCGTGCGGATCCAGTGCGCCAACACGATCAAACAGATCGGCCTCGCGTCCCACCACTACGCGGATACGAATGAGGGTGCCCTGCCCGTGATCTGGAGGGGCGCGTACTGGGGGCCGTTCGACGATCGCGTCGGCTACGCCGAGACGCCCCTGCCGGACTACGACCCGACGAAGGTACTTCTGTGGGACTATCTGGATAAGAACCCGAAGGCATACCGGTGCCCCAATGGAACTGACATGATTCGAGGCAGCGCGACTTTCGGCCGCCCAGTGCAAATTAGTTACGCCCTCAACGGCGTGCTCGGTGGCCCGATCGGGATGCGCCTGGTCAACGTGACCAACGGCAACGGGACCACCAACGTGATGTTGGGCTGGGACCACGCCCGGCATCCCGCCTGCGCGACCAACGGCACCGTTCCGGCCAACGTCCCCCCCCAATTCCCTTGGCCGGTGGACGATATCGACGCGCCGAACCACTATCCCGAAGCGCGGCACGGCGGCACTTATAATGTCGTCTTCTGCGACGGCCATGTCATCGCCATGCGGAAGGCGGACCTCCGGCGCGAGATGTACTACACCGACTGATGCGTCGGTTCCGAACCACCGAAGGCAGCCCCTTCACAGGGGCCGCTCGCCAACTGCGCAACGCCTATCTGTCTTAATTCTGCGTATTCTGCGTATTCTGCGGCTAGACTTTATATTCAACTCGTTCGACCACTGATCGACGAGGTTCCAGAGAAATCGAAGGACATATCGTCGCTCACCGGCTCTTATGGACCGCCTTCATCAACCCCTCGAGCGTCCGTGTGACCTTCGTGGCCGCATCGACCTCCAGGTAACTCGACCGCGCGCGCCACGTCTCGTAGCCGCCGAGTTCGTGCTGCTGCGGGGTCGGGAGGTAGCCGTTGTAGCCGTTGGCGAGGGAGATGGTGAAGGTCTGCTTCAGCGGACTCTTCTTCCGCAACTCCAGGCCGATCTCGACGAACACCTCGCACGGGACGGCGCAGACGCACAGGTCGCCGATGCGCAGGGCTTGCAGCGCGACTTTCACCTTCGCCGGGAACTTCGCCAGAAGGACCGACTCGCGCGCGTAGACCTCCTCCATGCTGCGCAACTCACGTCCCTTGGCCTTCGCCAGAACGTCTTTCGCCCGCGTAAGGTCTTTTTCGTCCGGCAGGCGGACGCCGAGTTCGATCTCCTGCAATTGTGCGTCGAGGGTGATTCCGTCCTTGTGGACGATCTTCTTGTAGGCTTCCATCGCGGTGTTGGCCACGTCGTAGGCGACGACGCGGACTTGCTCACCCGCTGCTCGGTTCTTGGGGGCCGGCCCGCCGAAGTCGATGTTGTTGATGTCGCCGCTCGTTCCGTTGGACATGATGCCGACGAAGGCCGGCTTGGAGTCCTTCTCCTCGAGTAAGTCCTTCATTCGCCCGGCGAACGCGCCGAAGTAGTCCGCCGACAGGGGGGCCACCCCTCCCACATAGTGAAGCGAGTAGTTCGCCAGCACCGCGATGGGCCTGCCCTTCGCCGACTGCACCGACAGGATGGACACGGTCGGGTCCACGGGGCCGCTCGGCTTGACGAGGCCGGGGGCCTGGTAGCCGGGGTTCATCTGGACCTTGTTCGTCGTCCGGCCAAACGGGTCGAGCGGGATCTGTGCTTGTTCGCGATGCCAGCGGCGGTTGAAGACCTGTTTGGAGTTGTTCGCACTCCCCCAGCCGACCTTCGCCGGTTCGAGATTTTCCGTCGCCTTCTGGATGCCCTGGGCGATGAGTGTCGGGAGGTACTTGACGTACTCCTCGTTGGTTTCGCTCTGGAAGACGCCGGCGAGCGTCGGCGCGGAGTGCGTGTGGGTCGCGGAGATGAGGATGTGGCTTGCCGGGATGCCGGTCGCCTTCTGAGCCAGGCGTTTGGCCTCGTCGGTGATCTCGCGCGGGCACATGCACGCATCGATGACGCACAGGGCCAGCTTCGTCTTCCCGTCATCGAGGACCAGGCAGCGGGCGTGTAGCGGATCGCTCGCCCGCGTGGCCTTCTGGTCGCTCATGCCGCCGTTCACCGAGACGGGATACTTCTTGGGGTTGATATTCTGGGCGAACGCTCCTGCTCGGAAGACTCGTTCGTCCTCGGCCCGCGCGGGGCCGACGTTCATCACGAGGATCGCCAGGAAGGTCAGGGACACGATTCTCATCATGGGTCGGACTCCTCGGTGCGGTTGGAAAGGCCGGCGATGCGTCAGCCCAGTTCCGGGATGGGTGTCCCTTCGGCCAGAACGGGAATGGGCCGGCCGGTGAGGTCGGTCAGCTCGCGGGCGGGGTCGATGCCGAGGTGCCGGTAGATCGTGCTCAACAGATCCTGGGGGGTGTAAGGCTTCTCCGCAGGGTATTCGCCCCTGGAGTTCGTCGCGCCGATCACCTGGCCCATGCGCAGCCCGCCGCCGGAGACGAGGGCGGTATAGGCCTGCGGCCAGTGGTCGCGGCCGGTCCCGGTGGCGTTCGTACTCAGCCGTGGCGTCCGGCCGAACTCCCCCATCACGACGACGAGAACCTTCCGGTCGAGGCCGCGGCAGTAGACGTCTTCGATGAGGGCGGAGAGCGACTCGTCGAGGTAGGGGAGCCGGACCTTCATGAACTGCGCGAAGTGCCCCGGCCTGCCGGCGTTGCTGATGTGGTCGTCCCAGTTCGTGAACTGCTGCCCGGCCTGCGGCGTGTCGATGTACAGGCTGATGACGGCGGTGCCGGCCACGGCGAGCCGCCGGGCCAGGAGGCAGGCTTGTCCCCACGAGTGCCGTCCGTACCGGTCGCGGACCCGGTCGCTCTCCTTCGACAGGTCGAACGCCTCGGCCACCCTCGAGCTGGTCAGCAGGTCGAACGCGAGTTCGCGGAACTTGTCCGACGCCCCGTACCGACCGGCCCCGTCGCCTTCCTCCCGCAGCCGGTCCACCCGACGCATCAGTCGGCGGCGGTCCTCGAGCCGGGGGTCGCGCCGGCCGGGACCGACGCCCAATTGGGGCGGGCGAAAATTCGGCGCGGAGGGGTCGTTCACCACGAACGCGGCGTGGTGCCGGCCGAGGTACGCCGGGCGCGTCATGTAGGTCGAAGCGGGGACGGCGACGTAGGGCGGCACCACGTCCTTGCCCAGGCCCCGGAAGTGGCTGGCGACCGAGCCGAAGTCCGGGTGTTCGCTCTTCGACTGCGAGGAGGGGTCGAGTACGGTCGGCCGCTTGCCGGTCAGCACGACGATGCCGCCGTCGCTATGAATGTTCACGTCGTGGTTGAGGGACCGGATCAGCGTGAACTTGTCGGCGATCCGGGCCTGTCTCGGGAACAATTCGCAGATGTCCACCCCCGGCACGCACGTTCGCACGGGTGCGAAGACGCTCCGATACCCCATCGGGGCATTCGGCTTGAGGTCGTAAGTCTCGAGGTGCGACGGCCCGCCGTGCAGGTAGAGCAAGATGACGGACGTGTCGAGGGTCGGTCGGCCGGAGGCAGCGCGACCTGCCAGAACGTCGGCCAGGGTCATCCCCCCCAAGGCAAGGACGCCGGCGCGCAGGAACTCCCGCCGGGTGTGCACTGGGTGTTGTATCGATTGCGACATTCAGCCCCCCGTCCTTCGCACCCAACTCGAGAAGATGGGTTCATTCTTCTTTGTAAACCACGCCAGGGGGTAAAGCAAGGAGCAAAGGCGTGCTTCGCGTCGGGGGGTGTGGCAAATGTTTCGGGAGCGCGTCGGCCACGCCGCCTCGTTCCCAGGCTCCGCCTGGTAACGGGCTGCCTCGAAGGCTCCGCCTGCTCTTGGAAGAGGGGGCGCTGACCGCTCCTCATGCCTCGCCGGAAGATC
>JANXSH010000061.1 GCA_025356615.1 Planctomycetia bacterium
AGAACCGATCGAATGCGGCGAGTCGATGCCCTTTCTTCTGTCTTTGCTCTGTCTTCCTTTCTGTGTCTTTCTCTGTGCCCTCTGTGCCTCTGTGGTTAGCTTTTGGATTACTTGTTCAAAACCTCGTCGAGGTTCATCAGCGAGTTCGTCAGCATGGTCCAGCCGGCGAGCGTCGATGCGTCGAGGGTGGGCGACGACCTCGTTTCGCCCACGGCGAGGAGTTTCTTCGCCTCCGCCGGGGACGCCTTGTAGTGCCCGAGCAGGTCGGCGAGCAGCGGTACGACGACTTTGCGTTCTTCGTCGCGCAACGTCCTGCTGATGAGCGTCTTCGTGAGGAAGTCGATGCGCTCGTCGGTCGTCTGCGCGGCACGGAGCGCCTTCTCGGCGAGGACGCGGGCGGCCTCGATGTGCTGCTCGTCGTTGAGCGTCACCAGCGCCTGGAGGGGCGTGTTGGTGCGTTCGCGGCGGACGACGCAATACTCGCGGGCCGGGGCGTTGAAGATGTCCATCGACGCTGGCGGGGCGGCCCGCTTCCAGAACGTGTACATGCTCCGGCGGTAGAGCTTATCCCCGGCGTCGCGGCGGTAGTCGCGGGTGTTGCTGCCGATCATGGCGACGGCCTCCCACACCCCTTCGGGCTGGTACGGACGCACGGACGGCCCGCCGAAATCGTTGACGAGTAGTCCGCTGACGGCGAGGGCGTTGTCGCGGATCACCTCCGCGTCGAGGCGGAAGCGTGGGCCGCGCGAGAGGTACATATTCGAGGGATCCTTCTCGCGCTTCTCGATCGTCGCCTGGGCCGACTGGCGGTAGGTCGCCGAGGTCAGCATGAGGCGGAAGAGTTGCTTGACATCCCAACCCTTTTCGGCGAACTCGAGGGCGAGGAAGTCGAGCAACTCGGGGTGGCTGGGCTGGTCGCCCGCGATGCCGAAGTCGCCGCTGGTGCGGACGATGCCGTTGCCGAACACCTCCTGCCAGAAGCGGTTGACCGTGACGCGCGCCGTCAGCGGGTGGCCGGGCTGGACGAGCCACTGCGCGAGGCCGAGGCGGTTGCGCGGGGACTTTTCGGGCATCGCGGGAAGGACTTTCGGCGTGCCCGGCTCGACCGCGTCGCGCTTCTTGTCGTAGTCGCCACGGAAGAGGATGTTGGCCATCGCCTTGTCCGGCTTCTCCTGCGTGACGTGGGCGATCGTCCCGCGAGCGCGGACGGCGGACTCTTCGCGGGACAGCGACTCGACGAGGGCCGCGAGCTTCTTGGAGGTCGCGTCCTCGGTCCGCAGCCACGAGCCGTAGAGTTCGTCCTTCTCGGCGGGGGTCAGCTCGGCGGCGCGGGCCAGGAGTTCCTTCAGCCGGTCCCCCCCGCTGAGGGCGACCGCCTCGGCGTCGGCCAGGCCGCGCGAGTAGAGTCGGATGTCCTGGAGTTTCAGGTTGTTGACCCGGCTCAACTTGTCGCGCTGGGCCAGCTTCAGCGGCACCTTCGTCCGGGTCGTCCCGGTGAGAGTGTCGGCCTGGACCTCGGGATCTTTCTGGAACTTACCGTCGACGAAGATCCGGATGCCCGCCGCCTTGCCCGAGCCGTCATGACTTATGACGACGTGCTGCCAGGTGTTCGCCTTCAGCGGCGTCCGGGAGACGACCTTGACGGCGTTGCCGGGCCACTTGTTGATGAGGTGCATGCCGACCTTGTCGCCCTCGAGCCAGAGATCCCAGCCTCGGAAGTCGGCCCCGTCGTCCATCCGAGCCAATATCGCCCCGTTAGTACTCTGGGCGGGGATGCTGACCCACGTCGAGACGGTGAACGGCTGCGTCCGGTCGAAGTCGCCCGCGTCCTTGTCGGCGATGTGGACCTTGGGGCCGATGAGGAGTGCCTTCGGCGCGACCCGGCCCGGGTTCCACTTCGCCGACGTTATCAGGGGGATTTCGCGGGACTTGCCGGCGACGGTCAGCGTCGTCTTGGAGCCGGTACCTTCGGAGAGCATCGCCTGGAAGGCGAGTCCCGCGTCGGAGACTGCCGGGGGAGTCTTACCCGGCTTCACCGTCCCGAGCCACTTCACGAACTCGGGGCGCGCCGCCTCTTTGCGGGCGACCACCTGCTTGCGGGCCTCGTCGAGCGTGGCGACGAGCGCGTTCCAGCGCGGGCGGTCCTCCGACTTCGGCACGAAGATGATGGGGGGCGTCTCCTTGATGTTGCCGTCCATCGCGGCCTGCGTCGAGTTGTTGAAGTACGCCGCGAGCTGGTAGAACTCCTTCTGCGAGACCGGGTCGAACTTGTGGTCGTGGCAGACGGCGCAGCCGGTCGTCAGGCCCATCCAGACTTGCGAGACGGTCTCGGTGCGGTCGCGCGTGTAGAGGACGAGGTACTCCTCGTTGATCGCGCCGCCCTCGTTGGTCGTGATGTTGCAGCGGTTGAAGCCGGAGGCGACTTGCTGGTCCATCGTGCGGTTCGGCAGGAGGTCGCCGGCGATCTGCTCGACGGTGAAGCGATCGAAGGGCATGTTCGCGTTGAACGTGCGGATGACCCACTCGCGGTAGGACCACATCTCGCGCTGGTTGTCGAAGTGGATGCCGTGCGTGTCGGCGTACCGGGCGGCGTCGAGCCAGAATCGGCCGCGATGCTCGCCCCAGTGCAGCGACGAGAGCGTCTTATCGACGAACCGCTCGTAGGCGTCGGGCCGCGTGTCGGCGACGAACTCCTCGACATCGGCGATCGAGGGCGGCAGGCCGGTCACGTCGAAGCTCACCCGGCGCGCGAGCGAACGGCGGTCGGCCTCGGGGGCCGGGCTGAGGCCACGCCGCTCGAGCTTCTCGAGGACGAACGAGTCGATCGGGTTGCGCACCCAGGAGGCGTTCTTGACCGCAGGAATCGCGGCGCGGGTCGGGGGGAGGAACGACCAGTGCTGCTGGTACTCGGCCCCGGCGGCGATCCAACGGCGGAGCGTGTCCTTTTGCTCGGCGGTCAGCTTCTTGTGCGACTTGGGCGTCGGCATCATCTTCGTCTTGTCGGTCGAGAAGATGCGTTCGACGAGCGGACTCTGGTCGGGCTTGCCGGGGACGATGACCTCGGACTTGATCGCCTCCTCGCGGATGTCGAGGCGCAGGTCTCCCTTGCGGGCCGCCTTGTCCGGGCCGTGGCAGGCGAAGCAGTTCTCCGCGAGGATGGGCCGGATGTCGCGGTTGAACGTCGGGACACGCTGGTCCTTGCCGGGTCGCACTGGGTCGTTCGGGGCGGCACTCGCGGCAACGAGTACCGCGGGAACGGCCAGCGCCAGGCCGAGAACGAGCCTGGATCGCCAGCTCTCGGGCGTCGCACGGGAGAGGATAGGGGGCATCGCGTATTCCTTGGGGCGGATCATCAGGCGGGATGATGTTAATTCTAGGCGGCGCGAGGGGGTGTCGCAAGGAGAATCTGGGGCGATGGGCGATCGGCTCGGAGGCGCAATTCCTTTATCGTGAGTCGCGACGAGATCGGACTCTTTCGGCAGGGGAAGCGAGGCAGAGGAGACAAGGTGGCCTGGTGTTACTCCATTTACGCACCACCCTTGTCGTCCATCTGCCGCTCGAACGATTGCCGAACCAACCCCATCACATAGGGCAATTCGCCGAGAGATTTGAGAGCGACCTGCACATCCCCGTTGCCATAGTGACCTATTTCGGTGATATCCCTACAGATTCTCTTCGGATCATTGATCTCCGCGTAGGGCATGTTGAACGTCAAAACCATGCGCTTGGCCTGCGGCTCCACATCCACGAAGTTCGTCTCGGCCTTGTAGGCCACATACTTTTTAAGCACTTCCTCGGTGACACATGGGTCGAGAGCGAGAAGTTCCTTGCGGAATGACTGAAACAGATCGTTTAAGGCACCCGAACGCAGGGACGGGTGCTGCTTGTCGATTGTGTACGCATCGATCACGTCAACCCTGGTCCGATAAGTCGCCAGGACATCGGCTGTCAACTTTGGGATTGCCCAGACTTGAATTGCCATCTCGGCGAGCCGACCCGCCCGTGCCTTGATCGCGTCTTCGTTCCACTCGGCGAGTTGGCCTAAACCGGCGCTCAGTTTGAGGGGGCTTTCTTTGAAGCCGCCCGCCATGTCGCGCTTCTGGGCAAAGGAGCGGTCGCTGTATTCCGAATTATAGCCAGTTAGCGTCAGGTTCCCGAGGGTATGTAGCCAGGTTTGTTGAACTCGATGCCACTCCGGCCCCAACTCGCCTTTCCACTCGTCGGAAAGGTTCTCGTTCTGAGGCAGGATGTGCTCGATGGTGTACTCTTCGACCTGGACGCGCTCCTTGCGTCCGTGATTCTCCAGCCGACGCAACCAGTAGCTGCGGCTGCGGAAGTTGTACAGATCGCGAATTTGCAATTCGCGACGGAACTCGTCGTCAGTGGGGAATCGCCGGTAGGACGGCAGCCCGAGCAGATGAACTTGGATGCTCTCGAGGTAGCGATCTTTCTTCACTGTCTTGGTGAGGTTGGCGAAGGTCTTGTTGAGTGAGTTCGGCGGGATGGTGCAGATGGCTCGGCGGAACACGAAGGTCTCCACCAGCCGCACCACTGCTACAAAATCCTCCAAGGAAAGCAGGCCAGCGGCGTGGTCATGGTAGAGTTCCAGCAGGAAGGGATAGGCCACATCGACTTTGAGTTCGCGTAGGTCGTGGAAGGCGACCTTGAGATCCGGGTTCGTCTCTGCGTCGATCGCCATCGCGCAGAAGTAGCGGGCGAAGTTGCGGATGTCTTTCACCAGCGCCTCTACTCCGGCTTGGGCCACGGGAGTCGATTGGGCGTGTTTCTTGAACGCCTCGTACACCTCGTTCAGCTTGGGTATCTGACCCGTCTTCACGGTCAAGTAGTGGCGCATGAAATCATCGAAGTGGAAGTCGTAGGCTTCTTGCCCGAAGTCCACCTCCATGAGTCGCCAATACTGCTCGTATAGCCGTGTTTGCAACGATGGGTCCAGTCCCATCAGGATGTAGTTGCGGATGAGGTCGGCCTGAGTCAGCTTGCGGCCGGTTGAGTTCATGCTCTCGTAGATGAGTTGCGGGTTATCCTGGTCGCGGTTCAGGGCGATATCCACGACCACCAATTTAGCCAACCCCTTGCATACCACCATCAGATCGCCCCTTCGGCTGGCGATCAACGACTGAAACAGAGCAAAGTTTTCCGTAACCCGCAGCGAGGCGTCTTTCGGCTGCTCGGTGCCGCTGACGACCGCGATGAGCGACGCTCTGTCGTTCTGCGACAGTATCAGCTTGTAGCTCCGGTTCCCTTCTTCCTCCGGGTTACGCAAGTAGTAGTTGCGCAGTTTGCGCGGCGAGAAGCCGTCCACTGGTTCCACCTCGCCGAGAGCATCCGCCAGCGCGGCGACCAGCAAGGTCACAGTCGTGAGCCGCTGCTGACCATCGATCACCAATAACGGCGACTGGGTCGATACTTGATATAGCCCTTTCTCGATGTAGACGATGGAGCCGACGAAGTGCGAAGAGACGGCTTCGTCACCGCCTGTGCGAAGGATGTCGTCCCACAACTGCCGGCACTCCTTCTCGTTCCACGAGTAGGTGCGCTGATAGATGGGGATGACGAACTGGGGCGATTTCTTGAGGAAGTCGAGCAGCTTTG
>JANXSH010000116.1 GCA_025356615.1 Planctomycetia bacterium
TGCTGGGCGGCGGGCGACCTGCGCTGCAAAGGTTTCATGCTCGGCGCAACCGCCGGGCGGACCACGCTCAACGGCGAGGGTCTCCAACACGAGGACGGCCACAGCCACATCCTCGCCTCGACCATCCCGAACCTCGTGACCTACGATCCAACTTACGCCTACGAACTCGCCCTCATCCTTCGAGACGGCATCCGCCGGATGTACGGCCCGCCGCAGGAAGATGTCTTCTACTACATCACGCTCTACAACGACAACTACGCGATGCCGGCGATGCCCGCGAACGCCCCCGAAGGCGTCCTCAAGGGGATGTACAAGCTCCGCCCCTCGACGACGCAGCCCGTCGCCGGGGTCCGGGCGCACCTCTTCGGCAGCGGCCCGATCCTCCCCTACGCCCTGCGAGCGCAGGAGATCCTCGCCAAGGACTTCGGCGTCGCCGCCGACGTGTGGAGCGTCACGAGCTACCGCGAGATGCGCCGCGAGGGTCTGGAGACCGACCGCTGGAACTTCCTCCACCCCGCCGAGGCTCCTCGCAAGTGCTACGTCGAGGAGGTGCTCGGCAAGGAGGGGCCGAAGGATGTCTTCGTCGCCGCCAGCGATTACATGCGGACGCTGCCCGAGATGATCGACCGCTGGGTGCCGGGCGGCCTCTACGCCCTGGGGACCGACGGCTTCGGTCGCAGCGAGTCGCGCGGTGCCCTCCGCCGCCATTTCGAGGTGGACGCCGAGTGCATCGCCCTGGCGGCGCTGTACCAACTCAGCCGGAAGGGCCACATCAAGCCGAACGTCGTCCAGCAGGCCATCGCCAAACTCGGCATCGACCCCGAGAAGATCAGTCCGATGCGAGCGTGAGACCAAACAAGAATTAGCCACAGATGAATACAGATGAACACAGATAAAAAAAACAACTAATTATGTATTTCATCTGTGTTCGTCTGTGTTCATCTGTGGCTAAATTCTTCTTCCCGAATAGCCTCTTATACCCGCGAGCGAGAGAATGCAGAGCGAGATCAAGTTAGCCAAGCTCAAAGAAGGCGTCGATTCGGTCGTCGTCCAGGAACTCCTCGTCGGCCCCGGCCAGGCGATCGAGAAAGACCAGGCACTGATGACCGTCAACGCCGACAAGTCCACCTTCGATGTCAAAGCACCGATGGGCGGGAAACTCGTTAAATTTAGTGTCAAAGTCGATGACGAGATCAAGATCGGCGCGACCTACTGCGTCATCGAGGGCAGCAACGGTGCCGCCCCCACTGCCGCGAAGGAGGCTCCGAAAGAAGCGCCGAAGGAGGCTCCCAAAGTAGCGCCGCAGGGGGCTCCCAAGGCCGCGCCGAAGCCCGTAGAGGTGTCGTTAGCACCTGTAGGAGTCTACCCCGCCAGCCCCTCGACACGGTGGCTGGCCCGTAAGCTCGGCATCGACCTCGCCACCGTGCGCGGCAGCGGCCCCAATGGGCGAATCACCGAGGAGGACGTGAAGAACTCGCGCGGCGGCTCGGCTGCCGTCGGCGCGGGCATCCCGGTCCCGCCCATGCCGCGTTTCGAGGACTTCGGCCCGGTCCAGCGCGAGAAGTTGACGCCGGTCCGCAAGATCACCGCCCAGCGCATGAGCCTGGCCTGGACGATCATCCCGCACGTCACGCAGAACGATATCGCGGACATCACCGACCTCGAGGCGTTCCGCAAGCAGCAGGACGCCAAGGGCGTCAAGCTCACGGTGACGGCCTTCGCCCTCAAGGCGTCGGCCATCGCCTTGAAGATGTTTCCCACGTTCAACAGCTCGCTGGATTTGGCGAGCAACCAGCTCGTCCTCAAGCAGTATTTCCACGTCGGCGTCGCGGTCGATACCAAGGCCGGCCTCCTCGTCCCCGTCATCCGCGACGTGGACAAGAAGAGCGTCGAGCAGCTCGGCAAGGAGTTGACCGAGGTCGCCGAGAAGGCCCGCACCGGCCAGGCCGACATGAGCGGCGGCACCTTCACGATCACCAACCTCGGCGGCATCGGCGGCACCGGCTTCACGCCGATCGTCAACTACCCCGAGGTTGCCATCCTCGGCATGTCGCGCGCCCGACTCCAGCCGGTCATCAGGGACGGCGCGGTCGTCCCGCGCCTCATCCTGCCGCTGTCGCTGTCGTATGACCACCGCGTCATCGACGGCGCGACCGCCGCGCGATTCGCGCGCGCCCTGGCGGAGATGCTCGAGAACCCCTGGATGATGGTGATGAAGGGGTGAGGCCCAAAGCCAACCGATTGCAATCGGTGGGCTTGGTGGCCCACTCCCCTCGCTCGATCGCACCAATAGAGAACAACCCCGACCATGCCTGAAACTATCGAAACCCAACTCCTCGTCCTCGGCGGCGGCCCCGGTGGCTACGCCGCCGCCTTCCTCGCCGCCGACCACGGCTTCCGCGTCACCCTCGTCGAGGCACGCGAGCGGCCGGGCGGGACGTGCCTCTACGTCGGCTGCATCCCGTCGAAGGCGCTGTTGCACGCCGCCAAGCTCATCACGGATGTCCGCGACGCCGAGCGCATTGGCATCAGCTATGGCGCGCCGAAGATCGACATCGACGCCGTGCGCGGCCACTGGCAGAAGGTCGTCGATACGCTGACGAAGAATCTCACCGGCCTCGCCAAGGGGCGCAAGGTCGATTTCGTCCACGGCCTCGGCAAGTTCGTGAATGACCACACCGTCGAGGTCGAGGGCGGCAAGCGCTACCACTTCGAGAAGTGCATCATCGCCACCGGCTCCGTGCCCGCGAAGCCCCCGGCTTTCGACCTCCCGACGCCGCGCATCATGGACTCGACGGGGGCGCTGAAGCTCGAGGACGTGCCCGCTCGCCTGCTCGTCGTCGGCGGGGGATACATCGGCCTCGAGATGGGCTACGTCTATGCCGCCCTTGGAAGCAAGGTGACGGTCGTCGAGATGACCGACGGGCTGTTGCCCGGAGCCGACCGCGACCTCGTCAAACCGCTCGAGGAGCGCCTTCGCAAGCTCTTCGCCGAGATCCTACTCTCGACGAAGGTCGCCAAGGTCGCGGAGATCCCCGGCGGCATCCGTGCCACCTTCGAGACGCCCGACGGCAAGCAGGTCGAGAAGGATTTCGAGCGCGTCCTCGTCGCCGTGGGGCGTCGGCCCAACAGCCGGGACATCGGCCTCGACAAGGCGGGCGTCCTCGTAGATGAACGCGGCTTCGTCAAGGTGGACGCGCAGCGCAAGACCAACATGCCCCACATCTTCGCCATCGGCGACATCGCCGGCGAGCCGATGCTGGCGCACAAGGCGACCTATGAGGGGAAGATCGTCGTCGAAGTCCTCGCGGGAGAGCCGTCGGTCTACGACGCCCGCGCGGTGCCCGCCGTCGTCTTCACCGACCCCGAACTCGCCTGGTGCGGCCTGACCGAGGGCGAGGCGAAGAAGACGAATCGGCCCGTCAAGGTGCTGACGTTCCCCTGGGCCTACTCCGGGCGCGCGATGACGCTCGACCGCACCGAAGGCCGGACGAAGATCATCGTGGACCCGGAGACCGAGCGCGTCCTCGGCGTCGGCATCGTAGGCGCGGGGGCCGGCGAGATGTTGGGCGAGGCGATGATCGCCATCGAGATGTCGGCGACCGCGCGGGACATCGCAATGACCATGCACGCGCACCCGACTTTGCTCGAGACCCTCGGCGAGGCGGCCGAGGGCATGTACGGCCTGTCGCCGCACCAGCAGCCGAAGCGAGACAAGGCGAAGGCTTGACCATGCTCGCCGGACCTCAAGGCAGGTCCGGCCCCGGATCCTGCGAAGGCGAAGGCATCGGAGCGGGACGGCTCGTGTCCGGGCCGGACGGCATCGGCTTTGGCTTCGCCTCGACTGGCGGAGCCGTCGGCGCGGGAACGGGACGCAGTTCCGGGGTCGGGATCGGCTCGACCGGAGCCAGCGGAGGTTCCTTCGAGGAGGGGATCCGGGGGCCGGTCGTGTTGGACGGAGTCGTGCGGATCGCCGGGGGCAGGTTTTCGTTGCCCTTGGGATTGTCCTTCGACGTGCCCAGGGGCGGAATGTCGGTCGTCTTGCCGTTCTTGTAGCCGGCCCAGTGGTACTGCATCAGGGTGCTACGCGCCTGGAGGCGGACCCGCATCGCGGGGTCGCCGGAGACGGCCCTCTCGAGCGCTTCGCCCGCTGCTTGGTTGACGGGGCGGATCTTGCCGAGGCTCTGGGCGGCCTCGATGCGGACGCTCGGTTTCGTGTCCGACAGGAGGGCCGCGACGAGGGCGGGGATGATGTCGGGGAACACCTGGGCGTCGTAGTTCCGCAGTTCCTCTGCGGCACGGTGTCGGTGGTCGGCGTCCCGATCGGTCTTCAGAGTCGTGATGAGCGCGGGCACGCGGGATTGAGGCTCGATCTTTTCCTTCTTGCGCCCGAAGATGATTCCGGCATAGGAAGGCTCCGCGAGCATCATCGCCGACGGAATCACGAGGAACGCAATGAGCAGCCATCGTCTCGACATGGATCAGATTCCTACTCAAGGGTGGACGGGCCGGGGAGTGTGCGATCCATCGCCCAAGCCCTATAGTTTGATCGACCCCCGGCGACCCGGAGGTGCAGGAAAGACGCGCGGACGGGCCGATGTCTCCTCGTCATCCTGGGCAAGTACCCTACAACCCCTCTATTCTCCCGATCTTTACGAGAATCCCGAGTGAGTCCGACCTGGAATCTGTTACTCCTCCTGGGGTTCTACCCGTTTTTCGTCGCCTGGCGATCCTGCGCGGGCAGCACGATCCGGCACGCGCTCGCCTGGGCCATCGTCGCGTGGGCGTGCTGGTGCATCGCTCTTTCCCCCGAGTGGCGTTACCTCGCCCTGTGCGTGACGGCCTGTGCTGGGATCGCAGTGCTAGGGGCACGCCGGCCCGGCGCGGGCGCGTGGCATTTCGTCGTCTCGGGGCTGCTCCTCACGCTCCTCTTGCCGATCCTCATGGGCCTGGGCGAGCTGCGCCTCCAGCGCGAACACGTCTGGTTCCTCGGGGCTGTCCTGTTCGTTAGTCTGGGGAATTACCTTCCGACACGCTACTTCCTGCCGACGGCCCTCCTAATGACATGGTGCGCGCTACAAGTGGCCGTCGTCTCAGGGGCGCGCACGCCGCTGGCCGCCGAGCCGCTACTCCTCCTGTCCGTGCCGTTGACCAGTTGGCTCGTCCGGCCCCCGGCCCGGCTCTCGCCCATCGATCGCGCCTGGTGGCTGTTCCGCCATCGCTTCGGATTCTTGTGGTCCGAGCGCATGCGCGACCAGTTCAACCGCGCGGCGCTAAACGCGAACCTCGGCGCGACTCTCGGACGGGCCGGCCTCGTCGGCCCGTTGCTCGACGAGACCGCGTCGAAGCGGGCCGAATCGCTGCTGAGGGCGCTACTCGGGCGTTTCGACACGACTTCGACATCGGAGGAATAGAGTGGATCGTGCTTGGCGAGAGCCACATGGGGTACTGAGTCAACAGGAGCCGTCTCTTCGGAAATCCTCCCCACCCCGGCTCACGGCCGCGCCGACGGCGTTGCATCGACGACCTCATCCGGGATGACCGGCGCGGTCACCAGGACGACCCGGCAGTGCGCGTGGCGAACGACGTAGACTCCCCGCGCGTCGAGATGCCCGAGCGGGTCGGCGGCCGACTCGCCGGGCAGCGCCAGGACGATCAGGTCGTACAACTCCTGCTTGGCGAGGGCCACGATCTCGGGGCCGTCGCCGGTCTTCAGGGTGTGGACCACCAGCGTCCGGTCGAGTTGCTTGGCTTGCACCTCGTCTTGGTGGACGAGGCTGTGGCCGTTGAGCGGGTCGCTGCCGGGCGGCACCACGGAGGCCAGCCCGAGGACGACATCGTCGTCGAGCATGGTGAGGACGGCCCGGAACAGGTCGCTGTTGTTGGGGCTGCCGTCGTGCAGCAACAGGACGCGATCGACGCCGACGCCCGCGGCCCGGAGTTCCTCGACGGACCGGGCGCGGCGCTCGCTGATCTTCGGGATGCGGTTGCCGCCCGCGAGGTCGAGGTACATGTCGCGCTCCCGGCTCAGGATGCGGACCGTCAGCGGGGCCGTGTCGCCGTCGTGCAGGTTGATCCAGTAGAACGCGATCTGCTCGAGTTGCGCGTCCGCCGTGGACTTGTTGCTCGCCCCGATGATGAGTTCGTGGGCCTGGATGTCCTTGGCCATTTTGAGGATCGCGTGCAGCGGGTTGTTCGTCGGCACGATGAGCGGCTTGACCTCCTTGCCGGACGCCTCGGCCTTCTCGACGACGGCGGTCATGAGCTGCTGGTCGTACACGTCGAGATCGTGTGACGTGAGGACGCTGTGGTCGCCGTCGGCGGGCGGGATGTACTTCGCCGTCATGACCACCAGGCCGGTCGTGTCGGGGTCCGTCTCGGCGAGCGCCTTCTCGAGCGTGTAGAGGTTCTGCGGCGAGCGGACGGCGATGAGCTTGCGGTACGACTTGTTCAGGCCGAGGCTGTCGGCCGTGACCTCTTCCGTCGTCGCCTGGTTGAACTGCTCGATGTGTTCGTGCTTGAGCCCCTTGAGTTTGCGGGCGTTCAAGCGCTCGGAGATGGTGAACAGCGTGCAGAAGCCGATCGTGAACAGCACGCCGCCGATCGTCGCGATCTCCTTCGTGAGGAAGTTCATGACGGCGGAGATGAGCAGGATTAGCAGGATGAGGACCAGGCCGACGGGCACCTCGTAGCCCTTGTAATTGAAGTTGAGCGGCACCTTGAACTCGCGCTTGTGCGGGTGGGTGAACCGTAAGACGACCATCGATAGCGCCTTGAAGACGAAGCTCCAGACGACGCCGAAGGCGTAAGCCTCGCCGAGGATGAACACGTCCCCCCCGCTGGCGATGATGGTCGCGATCTGCAATCCGAGGATCAGGTAGAGGATGCGGTACGTCGTGCCGTAGTACGGGTGGGGCTTGAGGAACCAGTCGGGCATGACGCCGTCCTCGGCGACGCGGTTCAGGACGCCGTTGCTGCCGATGATGGCCGTGTTGACCGCGCCGGAGAGGATCAGGAAGCCGACGATGACGACGAAGGCGCGGAGGAGGTATTTCGCCCACTCGGGGCCGATGACCTGCATGGCGAGGCCGCCGATCAGGTTGTCGCCGAACTTGCTCATGCGCTCCGAGTCGGGGATCATCATGACGGCGAGGAAGCTGATGGTTCCGGTGAGGACGACGCTGTAGACGAAGACGATGAGGGCCGCCTTCTTGAAGTTCGGCAGCTTCGGCGACTCGACTTCGCGATAGACCTGGGCGAGGGTCTCCTCGCCGCTCATCGCCAGGATGGAATGGCCGAAGGCGATGGCGACGCCCAGCAGGCCGATGATGCCCCACCAACTGAGATTGGGCGGCGTGTAGTCCGGGTTCCCGTTTAACTTCTTCTTGGGTTGGCCGGCGTCGTCGAGCGCCGGGGGAGTGCCCTCGAGCCGCCTGGCGAGCCAGGTGTGCTTGATGAAGCCGAGCGGGCTTTCCGGCTGGCGTTCGCCGGTCGCCGGCGCGGGGCTGGAGTAATTCACACTCGGGGCGAGGTGCGGCGTCGCCGTGGGGATGGGGTTGGTCGATCCCTTGACGCCGATCGTCAGGAGGCACCAGCCGATCATGATGCCGCCCATGACGGTCGTAATGATCATGATCTTGACGGCCTTGTCGCTCGACTCGTGGATGCCGCGCAGGTTCTCGTAGAAGAAGTAGACCGTGACGGTGCAGGCGAGGAGGACCGACCCCCAGTTCTTGAGGAACGTGGCCGTGACGGGGTCGATCTTGTCCTTGCCGATGACGTAATGCTCAAGCATGTCGATGAGCAGGCCCATGACGTACTGCCCGGCGGTGACGCTAGAGATGGGGCCGGTGAGGATGTAGTCGAACATGAGCGCCGAGACGGCGATCTTGGCCATCCAGGGTCCGAGCGCCTCGCGGACGGCGCGGTAGACGCCGCCCCGGACGAACAATGTGGCGCTCTCGATGTAGACCCAGCGGACGGTGTAGCTGAAGACCATGACGCCGAGGATGAACCACGGGGCGGCGGGGCCGATCGACTGCTCGACGATGGCCCCGATGTAGTACGCCGTGCTGGCGAGGTCGCACAGGACGACGGCGGCGGTCCGCCAGTAGCCGATGAACGTGAACATCACGCTGCTGATGATGATGATGCCCGCGCCGCGCTTGAGCTTGCCCGTCAGCGAACTGGAGGCATCCGCCGACGATGAGGGTGATCCACTCGAGGGAGTAGTCATGGTGTTCCTGAACCGAACCCAGGGCGGGGACGCCTGACATCCAGTGCGTCCGTCGGAAATAGAGCCGACCTGGGGTGAAGCGTGATTATACGTCAATGATAGGGATGCGACCAGGAAAGCGGGTCGGGGGTCGGCCCAGCGAGAACCTATGAGCTTGTCCCCGTAAAGGGATCCTTCTCTGAAACCATCAGGGGAGTCGGACGAATCTCATTTCTTGACTGGGTCGTGTGGACAATTACCATCGTAACCACAATGCCCACAAGAACTTACGGGCGATTCTCGCGGACGAATGTGTTCTGCACAAATCGCTTCGCTATAAGGACTTGCGCGGTAATTGTCCACGCGACCTAGGATCAAGTCGGCCAACTACCACTGACTGAACGAACTCCCAAATCTATGGCTTGCCCCTCCTCGGCTTCCTGCCGGATGTCGGCGTCTGAGCGGAGGTGATCGGGGAGATAGTCGCTCCGGTCACAGAGGTCTCCACGGCGGCGAGGGTGTTCATGCGGGTCGAAAACTGACTCAACAACTCGTCGAAGGTCAGACAAAAGACCTTCCTCGTATTCACGCTAACCTTGTCACTCCGCCAGTTTAGCCTCTGCTTCTCACCGTCGTCCATGTGACTGTCCCTTCCGATCACCAGGACGGCTTCGTAGCTGATCTCATACTGCCCGAACCGGTCGTGCAGATCGGTACTCGGCGATCGCCCGTCGAGCTTGCGGATCCAGTCGATGATCTGGCTGTATCCGTGGTCGAAACGGCGACCCCACTCGCGCGTAGCCTTCTTCCCCTGTTTCTTGAAGATGCTATTTCTCGTCGCATCCTCGAACTCGACGAGACAGTAGGCTCCACGATCCCATTCGCCGACGACCAGATCGCTGGCGAAGTCCCCGAAGATGTCGAACTCCGTGGCGAACCGGTCAGCCCAGCGGATCCGCTTGTGGGACATCCCGAAGAGCACCGCCATGTGCCTGCGTTCCCTGAAGAAGGGCAACACGTCGTCTCTTTCGGACAGTTCGTCCTTTTCGACGAGCCACGAACGGAACTCCTCGACTTGTTGGCGACAGAGAGTGTAATCGAAGGAGACCGCTGCGAGATTCTTCATCCGACCCTGCTTCCGGCGAGATTCCGCTCCAGGAACATCTGTAGGGTGTCCTCCCGGACGATGTCGAAGAGTTCGACCTCGCCAGGGGCTTTCACCCTGGCGAACGCGCGCAGTTCGGGGGACGCCCGGAGGAGATAGACCTGTTTGCCCTCCCCGAGCGACTCGACGCCTTCCGCTTCCCACGATGCCTTTTCCCCGCTCTGTAGCAGTTCGACCGCTGCAAGCACCTGGGCCTGCTCCCACTCGGTGAGCGAAGACATTGCGGTTCGGGCGCGGTGGCCGAGGACAACCCTCGATACCAGCGTTTCTTGGACAGTCGGCGAAGCGTCAAAGGCTCGCACTACCCGCGACCCGTTTCCATTACCGAGCCACATGGAAGGGCGATCGGTGGACTCCCCCTCGTAGCCGGGATCGACCAGACCAAGTCCCGTGAGGCGGTGGAGGATGGATGCCATCCTCGGGCCGACATCCGGCCCGTTCAGGACGAACGTCTCCTTTTGTAGGTGGCGCAATACCAACAACTCGGCCAGGGAGTCGATCTTGGCGGCCAACCCCGGAATGGCTTCTTTCGGAAAGAGTTGGGCAGGCATGGCAGTTCTCCGTTATCCATTCGCGGCACACCCCTATTCTAACCGGGCGTAGTCGGTGGAGCTACCCCCGGTTAAGAATTCGCCGCCGCCTTGATACTCTATGATATGGTAGTCGCTCTCACCCATCGAGCACCCTCCGGATCACCTCATCGCAGGGTCAGGAAGTTCGCCTCGGTACACGCCTGTTGCATCCGCCGGAGGTCGTCGTAGGATGCCGGATCGACCGCCACGAAGCGTTCGAGTAAACCGCGTTTCAGCCAGATTCGCCCCTCCGAGTCGTCCGCCAGGTCCACCAGTGCTTCGCGGATCCGGTCGCGAATGTCGCCGGGCAGCCACTCCGCCACCACGACGGGTTGGATGGTGGATGGCCCCAAGCTGTCGATGACACGCACCTCCTCCGCGAGCGATGGGTCGTCGCGTAGCGCCAGGGCTAGCACATGGCAGTCTATGGCACTGGCGTCTACTCTTCCCTCACGCACCATCTGGATCGAAAGATCGTGGAAGCCCGCCTCGATCACCCGACCGAAGAAGCCGCCCGTCCGCCCCATCTCCACCAGGTAGTAGCGCGTGATCCCGAACCCCGAATGGGAGAGACGCTCGTTGAAGCTCCACGACGCGCCGCGCAGGTCGGCGAACGCGCGATAGGGGCTATCGCGGTGGACGATCACGTCGGAGAAGTAGATCGGCTTACCCCCCGAGCGTGGCCCGGCGAGGACCGGAGCCGCGACGGGCACCAGGGGCAGCCGACCAGGGCCGCACAGTTCGATGTACGCCAGCCCGCAGACGAAACTCACGTCGGCGTCCGCCAACTCGCCGTAACACTGGCCCACCATCAGTTGCGTCGCCATCCCGAGTTTCTGGCCGATGTGGCGGCTGATGAACTCGTAGACCGGGAGCATGGCGGGGGCCAGGAACGTGGCGAAGCGGAGGACTCGGGTCATGGGTGGGACTCATTGATTCGCCAAACGGATCTCCGGCCCTCTCCCTGGCTCCACGGCGAACACCTCGCCGATGATCGCGGCCTCGTGGTATCCCGCCGCGTGCAACGCGCGGACGATTTCGTCAGCCTGTTCAGCCCGAACGCCCGCGATCAGGCCGCCGCTGGTTTGCGGGTCGAACATCCACGCCGGGGGCGAACCCTGCACCTCGATCCGACAGGACGCCTTGGCGTTGTCGCCCTGGAGTGAACTGACGATGCCCTGGGCGACGACCTCGGCGAAGCCGGGGTAGATCGGCACGCGCGCCGGGTCGATGCGGGCGACGACTTTGCTCCCATCGACCATCTCGAGCAGGTGGCCGGCGAGGCCGAACCCGGTCACATCGGTGCAGGCTCGCACACCGTGACGACGGAAGACCTCGGCGGCGGGGCCGTTGGACCGCAGCATGACGCGGACGAGGTGCGTGTACCACTCGGCCCGACACTCGCCGCGCATCCAGGCCGCGAGCAGCGCGCCGCTGCCGATCGGCTTGCAGAGGATGAGGACATCGCCCGGTTTCAGGAGGCTCTTCTGGAAGAGGTCGCCCTCCTCGGCGTAACCCGTCACGGAGAAGCCGAGCGCGAGTTCCGGCCCCTCGGTAGTATGGCCCCCGGCGAGGACGACGCCGAGTTCGCGGAGCGTCTGGGCAGCGCCGGACATCAGCTCGAAGAGCATGCCCTCTTGCACCGGGCCGCGCGCGTAGGGCAACGTCGCAATGGCGAGGGCCGAGAACGGTCGGGCGTTCATCGCGTAGAGGTCGCTGATCGAGTTGAGGGCGGCGATGCGCCCGAAGAGGAACGGGTCATCGAGGAACGACTTGAAGTAATCGACCGTCTGCACCTCGACGAGCCGGGCGGGGTCCGTGCCATACAGTTCCGGCCTCATGCGATACACGGAGGCATCCTCGCCGTCGTGCGCGCCGAGGAGGACGCGCGGGTCGGTCGGGATGTCGATCCGCCGCAGGACGTTCGACAACACGTCGGCGGAGACCTTGTTGCCGCACCCGCCGCAGCGCATCTGGGGTGCTTCCTCGTCCGTGCCCATCGCCGGGAAGCGCGTGAACTTGTCGATCCATCGCCGATCGATGGCGTCCTTGAGCAGGCGCGTGAGTCGGCCCTTCCAGACGATCGGCCCGTAGCAGAACAGCGCGTGCGTGTCGGCGGTGTTCAGTAACGTCAGGCATCGGCTCTGGGGGACGAATCGCGTCAGGGGCTTCTCGCGTAGGAATCGCCCGACGTTCTCGTAGAGGATGCCCCCTTCGCGGACGGCGTAGACGCCGTTCTTGAGCAACGTCGGATGCGACTCGAGCGTGATGCAATCGCCGGTGCCGAACACCGTCGGATCGACGATCGACTGGAGCGTGTCGTTGACGCGCAGGAACCCCGCGCCGTCGCACGGCAGGTCCGTCGTCGCGATCAACGGCGGCGGGGCCGCGTTCGTCGCCCAGAGGACGACATCGAAGGGGAGCTTTTCGCCGCCGTTCAGCGTCAGAGAATGCAGGTCGCCCCCGGTGACGGCGGTGCCGAGTCGCAGGGTGATTCCCTCGGCCTCGAGTCGGGAGGTGAAGATTCGACCGGCCTTCTCGGGGAAGCGCGGCAAAAGGCGCGGGTCGTTCTGGACGAGGGAGATGCGAAAGTCGGGGACATCGCGAAACCTCTTGCGGATGGCGAGCGCCAGCTCGCAGCCGCTCGCCCCGCCGCCGACGATGACGAAGTGGAACGCTCGCGGCTCGGCGACGAGGGAACGATGCAATTCGTCGAGCCGGGACGTGAGCCGATCGAGCGGACGCATCTTCCACGAGGTCGATTCGTCGAGTCCGGCGGGCGTCGCGGGCATCGACCCCACGCCGAGCGACAGCACGTCGTAGCGAAGCGCGGCCCGGCCCGCGAATCGTACCGCGCCCTCGATCGTGTCGATGGAGGTGGCGAAGTCGGCGACGAAGCGGACGTTCATCGCCCGGCACAGGCGGACGAGATCGATGCTGATTTCGTCGTAGGTATAATCCCCGGCGACGTGGCCGGGCACCATTGCGGAATAGGGGATCGTCGGCGACTGACAGACGAGCGTGACGGCGACACCGCGCAGGGGCGTCATGCCGAACATCTTGACGAAGCGAAGATGCGCATTGCCCGCGCCGACGAGGACGACGTTCTTTTCGATGGGGACGTTGGCGGAGGAGTCCATGCGCGATCCTGGGGAGGGGCGAGGGCACAGAAATAGTGTAGTGAAGGCGTTCTCGTTCGACTCGTCGCCAGACTCACCCTTCCCTCGAGTCGGGTTCCTGCTATCGTGATAGTCTTACTCTCTCCCGGATCGATCGCGAGACCAGCCATGCTCGTCGTCATGAAGAATCACGCCACGCCCGAGCAGATCGACCAGGTACTCGGGGCGATCCGCCGACTCGAACTCACGGCGCACCCCCTGCCCGGCGCGACGCGCACAGCGATCGGCATCACGGGGAACGTCGGCGCGGTCGATCCGCGCTCCCTCGAGGTGCTGCCCGGCGTCCTTGAACTGATCCGCGTCACGAAGCCCTACAAGCTCGCCAGCCGCGAGATGCACGCGGAAGACACCACGATCCGCACGCCGCAGACGACCATCGGCCCCGGCACGTTCACCCTCATCGCCGGGCCTTGCTCCGTCGAGAACGAGGAGATGATCCTCCGCACGGCAGACTTCCTGCGCGGCCTCGGAGTGAACCTCATGCGAGCGGGTGCCTACAAGCCGCGCAGCAGCCCCTACGCCTTCCAGGGCATGGGCCAGGAGGGGCTGGACATCCTCGCGCGGGCGCGGGAGAAGACCGGCATCGGCATCGTGACCGAGCTGTTGGACACCGACAACGCCGACGCCGTCGAGGCCGCCGCCGACATCATCCAGATCGGCACGCGCAACATGCAGAACTTCTCGCTGCTCAAGCGGGTGGCGCGCGCCCGCAAGCCGGTCCTCCTCAAGCGCGGCATGGCGGCGACGCTCGAAGAGTGGCTCATGGCCGCCGAGTACGTCATGGCCGGCGAGAACTATGAGGTCGTCCTGTGCGAGCGCGGCGTGCGGACCTTCTCCGACCACAGCCGCAACACGCTCGACCTGTCGGTCATTCCCCCCGTCCGCGCGCTGTCGCACCTACCAATCCTCGTGGACCCCAGCCACGGCACCGGGAAGCGCGACTACGTCCCCGCGATGGCCCTCGCCGCCCTCGCCGCCGGGGCCGACGGCCTGCTCATCGAGATCCACCCCACTCCCGAGAAGGCACTCAGTGACGGCGCGCAGTCGCTCGACTTCGCGGCCTTCGCCTCGCTCGTCGAACGCCTCCGGCGGCTCGCGGAGGTGCTGGGGCGGACGCTGAATTAGCGAGCGATGCACGGGACACGATCTCGGAGGGCGTCTTCGGGGCTGGTCGTTCTACGTCCTGAGCCGAACCCCCTGAACCATGCTACGACCCGGCCTTCTCCTTCCTCTCCCCTATTTTCTCGGAGCTGGAAGGAGGAGATCCCCCTTGCTCCCGGCGTCGGCTCCCTGGTACAGTGCCGCGCGGTGGCTGGTATCATCTGAATCGGGAGCAGCCGTGTTCCGTTCTCTCTTCCGCCTGTTTCGCCGGACGAAGGCCCGGAAAAGTCGTCGCTCTCCCCTACGGAACCGCTTCCCGGTGGGGCGAGGCACTTACGGCGAGCCGAAGGTTTTGCATTGGGGCGACGAGCCGTCGCTGCGCATCGGTTCGTTCTGCTCCCTCGCGCGCGAAGTCACCATCCTGCTCGACGGCAACCACCGCACGGACTGGATCACCACCTTCCCGTTCTCCAAATTCCGAGAAAGCGCTCGCGGCATCGAAGGTGTCGTCCGCGCGAGCAGCGGAGTGGTGATCGGCAACGACGTTTGGATAGGCTACGGGGCCACCATCCTGCCGGGGGTGACGATCGGCGACGGGGCCGTGGTCGCCGCGCGGGCCGTGGTGACGCGCGACGTTCCGCCCTACGCCATCGTGGGCGGCGTGCCGGCCCGATTGCTCCGCCATCGCTTCCCCGAAGAAACCGTGCGCCTGCTACTACGGATCGCTTGGTGGAATTGGCCCGACGCGGACCTCGACCGCGCCATGCCACTGTTGCTCTCGGGCGACGTGGCCGGCCTTACCCGATTCGCGGCCGAAGCGTTAGGGAGCGACGCGGCTCGAATCGACCTACGGCTATGATCCGTTTCTCGCCGGGCCGATTATTCGTCCCTTCGGCCTCACCGTTTCACCCCGCTCCTCGTTACACTCCGGGTCGAACTCGTCCTCCGACTCCTTCACGATCTCGGAGCGAGAGGCCGTCCCGTCGAGCCAAAAAGGTGTTCGGTTGTATGGGACGCGGATCCGACAGCGCTTCCAGGTCGGGGGCAACGCAGCCGAACACGACGCATGCGGCTCCTGCTCTGTCCAAACGAAAACACCGGCACACGACCGACCAGCGGCATCGCGGACCTCGATGGACGCTTCACCCTGATGATGCATTTCGATCTGCCGCCGCGTTCGCGTCACGGCTCAGGCCTCCGCAGTGAAAACCCAGATCCAGCCGGCTTCTTCCTTGACCGCATAGAGTGGCAGCGGCGTCAGCCCGGCGACCAAGTCGAGCTGGTCGCGATTCTCGCCGGTGTCCAGATCGTAGAGGGAGTGGTGGCGAGGGCAGTCGAGCGCGCCCTTGTACGACATGCCGATAGCCTTCGAGATCACGCGAGGTCGTAGCGATCGAGGTTCATCACCTTGTTCCAGGCAGCCACGAAGTCACGCACGAACGCCTGCTCCGCGTCCCTGCACGCATAGACCTCCGCGAGGGCGCGGAGTTGGGAGTTCGAACCGAAGACGAGATCGACGACGGTGCCCGTCCACACGAGCTCGCCCGTCGCGCGACCGCGCCCCTCCAACACGCCTTCGCAGGCGGCGGACTGCTGCCACTTCGTGTTCATGTCGAGCAGGTTGACGAAGAAATCATTCGTCAGCGTCTCGGGCCGCTTGGTGAAGACGCCGAGTTCGGCCTTCCCGACTTTGGCATTCAGGGCGCGCATGCCGCCGACCAGAACCGTCATCTCGGGAGCGGTCAGCGTCATCAGGTTCGCCCGATCCACCAGCAGCCCGGCCGCCGATCCCTCGTGTCCTTTCCGGAAGTAGTTGCGGAACCCGTCCGCGGTCGGCTCCAGCACGGCGAATGCGTCCACATCGGTCTGCTCCTGCG